>JBDSAM010000248.1:0-3188 GCA_039922135.1 Blastocatellia bacterium | reverse complement strand
ATGCCGTAGTGGATTTGGAAAAAGTCCGCAGCAAATACAAACCGGAAGAGAGCGAGTTGAAGGCCTATTACGACGCGCACGCCGCCGATTTCAAAGCCACCCAGCCAACGCGCAAAGTTGACTATGTTTTCGTCGCCACCAAAGATGTCGAGAAAACCATCAGCATTCCTGACTCTGAATTGAAGGCGCAGTACGAATCGAATAAGCAGAAAGAGAAACGCGCCAGCATCATTCGCCTGGACGTGCTGGCAACGGCAGATGAAGACACGGTCAATGCCAAGGCTCAGGATATAGTTAGACGCGCGCGTGGCGGCAAGGACGTGCCCGCAGAAGATTTCGCCACGCTGGCCAAGGGGAATTCGCAAGACACGGCAACGAAAGCTACTGGCGGCGACCTGGGCTGGGTCAAGAAAGATCCGAACAAGACCAACAACTGGCGGCAACGCCCATACACCAATGACATCAAGGTCGGCGACGTTGATGGCCCGTTCCGCGACGGTTCTAGCTGGTATATTCTGAAAGTTACTGAAGAGCGTGATATTCCCTTTGAACAGATGAAACCTACGCTGCTGGCGACGGCCAAGAATAATAAGGCCTTCCAAGAGGCCAACCGGCTGGCGCAGAAGGTCTACGAAAAGGCGACTGAAGCGAAAGATCTGGCCCAGGGCGCACAGGTGATCGCAGCAGAACTGAAGACCACGCCGGGGATCATCAGTACGCCTTACTTCAAAGACGGCGACCCGCTGCCGAAGCTTGGCGATAGCACTAGCCTGGCAACTAACCCCGCGTTTGAAGGCGATGTCAAAGATTTGAAGAAGGACGAGATTGGCACTCCGGTTAGCATTCCCGGAGGTTACGCCGTGCCGAAGGTGGTTGAGATTCTGGCAGATGGCACGCAGATGTCCTTCGAACAAGCGCGCAACCAGGTTGAAGACAAATTGCGCAAAGAGAAAGAGCCGAACCTGGCAAAGTCCCGCGCGCAGGATTTGGTCAACCAGGCGAAAAGTGCCGCGGATCTGGAGCGCTTGATGAAGGCCGACGGGCTGGACGTCAAGACAGATACGAACTTCAACAGCTACCAATTCCCTGGCGCGGCAGGTGGCGGTTTGCAGGCGCAGAATCAGGCACGCGCGATGATGTATAACTTGAAAGAAGGCGAGGTTGGCAAAACACCGGTCAAAGTCGGTTCGGCGTACTTGATCTTCGCTGCCACTAAGCGCACCGAGGCGGACTTGTCCAAGCTGGCAGCAGATCGCGATGGCATTCGCCAAGGTTTGATCGCCGAACGCCAGAATGTCGCCTACGAAGCCTATATCAAGGAAGCTCGCAAACGTTACGAAGCGGAAAACAAGATCAAAATCTATCAAGACCGCATTGACAACTTCTTCGCCAAAGCGGAAACCGCGCCCCAATAAAAGCGGTCGGCCAAACTGGTAACAGCACAAAGTGAAAGGGCTGGATGGTTTCAAAACCATCCAGCCCTTTCACTTTTGCCAGCTTTTTTTTGATTGAACAAGAACGCCGATCAGTTGGTCTTCTTTACTTCTAACCCAGGCTTCTTAGCGTCCGCTGGCGCGGGCTTCTTCATCAATTGATCGAGCATCGCGCGAGGTAGCGTGATCGAAAGAGATACGTCATTTACCTTCGAGCCGATCTTGAGTTGATTCAGAAGCTGGCCAACGGCTTCCATTTTCGGATCGCTGTTGCCTCCGCCAAAAATACTCTGGATGAGTGAAACCAGTCCTTTCAGACCTTCTTCCAACTCCGTCGCATCTTTCTGCGAAGTGGTGCGCATGACGGCATCAAGTACCATGCTGAAGTCATTGGCGACATCGAATGTGCCCAGAACTACCTGCAGCGCGTTGACCGACTTAAAAAGGTCACCCTGATCCGATACGTCTTTCTTCAGGCTTTCTGGCACGTTGATAGCGAACCGCAGCAGTGCCGAAGAACGCGTTTCCTTCAGCGCCCCAACCATCGTCGGCGCAACGCTGCTTTTGGCCGCCCCGGTGCTGACGTCAATCACTTGTTTGACAGCTTTCAGGTCGCCAAGGACGAATCGCTGATTGCCAAGTGCGGCCAGCGCGGTCTCATCTGTCTTCACCGATACCGGCCCGGCGTCAACTTCTGGCTTTTTGTCTTTTGTCACCACGTTAAAGATTGTCTTGCCTTTGTAATCAGAAGTCTTGAATTCTGTCTTGAACTCTTTCATCGCTGCTTCGACCTGCGAAGAGTTGAGGTCGAGTCCTGAAACAATGATCGCGCCCGTGCCTACCGTGCCTTCCATACTGACGCCAAGGACTGCGCTGGTCACCTTGGCCGGGTCAATGCCGGTCTTCTTAGTGAAATCAGCCACCTGCTTGGCCAGCTTGTTCACACCGCCCGCTTCGATATTGACCAGCTTGGGTACTAATTCATTGACCAAGCGGTTGACGTCCACAACGGCGATCAAATCCGCTGCGGACAGCAAGCCAATCAGTTCGTCCAATGTTGTCGAAACTGCCGCCATTGCGGGTTTGGCCGGAACTGTCGTCTGACTTTTGGCAGGTTGCGCTGATTGCGCTGCTACCGTGCCGACCGACAAACATAAGATCAAAACCGAACTAAGAAACTTTTTCATTCCGCCTCCTCTTAGGATTCCTGGTTGAATTTAGGGGCCTTTGGTTATTGGCCAACTTCAATATCCGCCTGAGCGGGCAGCACATTTGGACAAAACCGTGCTCAGCATGGTTGCGATTGCTGCGCGGTCTGTCAATCGGCATCAAAGTCGGCGTCTAAAGGGCTGCGCCAAAATGGATTTTTGTTATTTGCCTGTCTTCATCCACACAGCCGACAAACGATAAACCTTGTTTGGTTGACAGCATGTACGTTTCGCGGGTAGCTTTGCGGTGCGGAACTTTGGTTACGCAATTCCCCTTACGCATAAACGATCCGCCTTGCGAGGCGATAACAATGACCGAACAATCGAGTGATTTGCAACGCGAATTTCGAGAGCATATTTGGCTGGTCGCGTTGTACGAACACGAGACGCGCGCAGACGAACTGATTCAGCGGCTCAGCGCAATTGGCGTGGACACGGATGAAGCAACCATTGTGCGCGTGGAAATTGACGATCAACTGCGGCGCGCGCGTTACACGCCCAGACAGGACGATTCAGCGCTCTCGCCGGTTATCCGCAGCGCCGTCAC
>JBDSAM010000247.1:0-4662 GCA_039922135.1 Blastocatellia bacterium | reverse complement strand
GACGACTTCAATCCCGACTTCGTTTTCTATCAAGCCGGGGTTGATCCATTCGAAGGCGACCGGCTGGGCCGTTTGAAACTGACGCTGGGAGGATTACGGCAGCGGGATGAGTTTGTCATCGGTGCTTGCCACGAGCGCGGTTTGCCGGTAGTCACGACGATGGGCGGAGGGTATGCCAAAGAAATTAGCAATACGGTAGAAGCACATTGCAATACGGTGCGCGCGGCGCTCGGCATGATTTGAAGATTGCCGGCTCCAGTGTTCGGCGTTAATCAGCAAGTAAAATACTGGCCTTTCGCCTTTCGCCGCTACTTCCACTTTCGCCTGTTGCGGCATGTTGTTTTGAGTGCCGCCTTCAGGCAGATATGATTCTTAAGAAAGCAGACCACTGAAGACGACCTTCAAAACACCATGCGAAATCTTGTGACGCTGTCCGCGATCATCGAAATTATCGCTATTACCCTGTGGGTGGGCGGAATGGCCGCGTTGGCGTTCATCGCCGCGCCTGCCATCTTTCAATCAGAACCTTCGCGCGAAAAGGCCGGAAAAACATTTGGGCTGATTCTAAAGCGATTTCATCTGATGGCATATGCCTGCGGCGCGGCGATTCTGCTGGCCGGGGCGATGCGTTGGCTGGGCAGTTTCAATCACCGGTTGACGGCATCGGAACTGACGCGATACATCATTGCCGTATTGATGCTGGCGCTGTCGCTCTATTCCGGATTGATCATCTCTCGCAAACTGGATGGCCTGCGCAAAGAGATGCCGAACGGCATTGACCGGACAGCGAAAGATGATCCCCGACGTGTTCAATTCAACAACCTCCACCGACTTTCAACCACGCTAATGGCATTCACTCTGCTGCTGGGACTGACGCTGGCGGTGATGTTCGCGCTGGAAGATTGAAGCCGCACACTATCTCAATGCCTGCCACATAACACCAATTGGCGGTTCTAATCCTGTCCATAAACGGAACTGTTCAACGGCCTGCCCAACCAGCATTGCCAATCCGCCAAGCGTCTGGCAGCCGGTGGCTTTTGCATCGCGCAACAGCAATGTCTCTTCCGGCGTGTATATCAAATCGTAAACCAGCTTCACTCCGCGCAAGCTCTCGGCCTTAAGCGGCGACTGTCCTTCGCTATGGCCGTGCATGCCGATGGGCGTGCAATTGATGATGATGTCTGCTTGTCCGTTAAAGCTATCCAGCGCGGCCAGTGTCGTTTTGAATTCATCGGCCAGCGGCTGCGCTTTGCGCGTGTCGCGGGCAAAAATTGTCACGTCCGCATTGCGCTGACTTAGGCCATAACAGATTGCCCGCGCCGAACCGCCCGCGCCAATCACCGCCACACGTGCGTCACGAACATCCGTAATTTGATCAAGCGGTTTCATCGCGCCGATGACGTCAGTGTTGTACCCGTGTATTTCATTCCCTTTGACGACGATGGTATTGACCGCGCCAATGGCTTTTGCTGTGTCGTCAATCCAATCCAGATGCGGCATCACCGCTAGTTTGTGCGGGATCGTCACACTGACGCCGTGCAAGTTCCAGTCTAACTTTTTCGTCTTCGGATGCAGGAAGTCACGGATGAAGACGGGCGCATCGTCAACATCAAATGGCAGGTAAACGCCATTACGATTGAGCGCCGCGAGCGCGGCATTGTGCATCAGCGGCGAGCGCGAATGGCCGACGGGTTTACCGATGATGCCGTAAATTTCGCTGTTACGGGTAAGCTGTTTGACTCGATACAGATCGCGCAGTTCAGCGATGGTTGGCTGTCCGGCTGCGCTTTCGCTGCCGGGTTTGAGCGAGCCAAAGGTGAGCAGCGCGCCGCGCGCAAGCGACAGGATGCGCGTTGCGATTCCCGGCAACGACATCGCCAGCGCGATGACAGGCTTTTTGTCTTTTGCGTGGTCAATCAACTCAAAGATGCGCAAGGAATCGCCTATATGATTGGCCATCGTTGCGATCTTGATAATGGCTGCGGGCGTGCGCGCCATCCGGTCATAACGCGCGATCAGGTCGTTTGGCGTACCGCCAAAGTCGTGCCAGGAACAGATGACCTTCTGCCACGGAATCGGCGGCTGCTCATCAGCAAAACTCTCTATCAGATCGAATTCAAAATCGGCGAAGGTAATTGTGCGGGTGATTGCCTGCGGTAAACTGCGCCAAAACCCCTGCCGGTCTTGCAAGCTCAAATCGCGCAGGCCGCCTTGTTCGCGCGGGCGAAAGGTTAGCAACAGGCGTTTGCCGCTGGCCACTTCAAGCAGGCGATTCAGCACCACCGAACAACCATCCGCATCCAGATAATCCATCCGCAATTCAATCACGTCCGCCGATTGCGCAGCCCCCGCGATCGCGGCGAGAAAGGCTTCAGGTTGAGTTTCGGTAATCGGAGCGCAGATAAATGAATTCAAGTCGGTCTCTCAGACTTTGGGTGGATTTTTGGTTGAATGAATTGTCAGCAAACGGCGGCATTATAGTCAAAACCTTGCGACAGCCAATTCGTTGGGCGATGATGAGCCGTCGGTTTGCGACAGGCTTTTTTGAAACGCGCTGCCGGCGGCGTGCGTCTTTACGCGTGTTTAGACTTCCGCACTCTTTATTCTGGCTTTACAACCGAATGACAACCAACCCGCTTCACCTGTGTAAGGGTCGAAGGCGGGTGGGAACGATCATTAAGGAGCTTTTCAAATGACATTCAGGAAATCACCGAACGTGGATTCACGGCTGCAGGCGCGTCAAGTAGTGATGCTCTTCTGCGTGTCGAGCCTGGTCTTTTCGACAGTCTGGCCACAGTTGGCATCAGCTCAGTATTTTGTTCAGCAGGGCGCGATCAAACAACAGAAGTCAGCCAAACGCGCGCTGACGCATCAGGATTACGATAGTTGGCGTTCGATTCAAGGGCAGACGCTTTCGCGTGATGGTAAGTTTGTCGCGTACGCGGTGGTTCCGCAGGATGGCGATGGCGAGATCATCGTTCGCAATCTGGCGACAGGAACGGAATGGCGCGCACCGCGCGGCTGGCGTCCGCCCACACCGCCACCTTTGGCTGATGGTGGAGAACCCACCGCAGGCCCACCTGGATTGGCAGTATCTGCCGCAACGCGCCCGCGCTTCACCGCCGATAGCCGCTTTGCCATCTTCACCATCGAGCCGAATAAGTCTGACGTGCTGAAAGCCCGCAAAGAGAAAAAGGCACCCGACGCAATGCCCAAAAACGCACTTGGCCTGATGGATTTATCACTTGAGAAGGGTGGTCAGGTAACGCGAATTGAGCGCGTCAAGAATTTCCAAGTGCCGGAAGACGGCGCTGGATGGATCGCTTACCAGCTTGAAGCGAAACCAGGTGAAGCAAAACCCGAAGAGAAAAAGCCCGAAGAAAAAGCCGCGCCTCCAAATCAGCAAAATGAAGACGACCAGGAAGACTTTCAGCAGCGTAGAGGCGCGGGAACTGGCGCGGCTGGCAGCAGGCCAGGCGGCGCGCGCAAAGAATATGGAACTGATCTGGTGCTCAAGAATCTGGCCAATGGCAACGAGCGCGCATTTGCCGACGCTCTGGATTACAGCTTCAGCAAAGATGCCAAGACACTGGTCTACAATGTATCTTCAAGGAAAGAAGAGACCAACGGCGTGTATGTGGCCACGCCGGGACCAAATCTTAACGACGCCGCGCCCGCTGAGTTGCTGACCGGCAAAGGCAAATATTCGAAGCTGACTTGGGACGAAGAGCAAACACAGATGGCGTTTGCCAGCGACCGTGATGACGCGGCAGCCAAACAACCGAAGTCAAAGCTCTATCACTGGAAGCGCGGCGATGCGAAAGCAGTGGAGATTATTTCGACCGCTACGCCTGGCTTCCGCGCAGGCCTCGCCATCAGCGAACGCGGCGCGATCAACTTTTCGCAGGACGGCAGCCGGTTATTCTTCGGCATCGCGCCGCCCCCCGAACCCGAAAAAGACCCCGCCGATGCGGTGGCCGAAGAAGACAAAGTCAGCGTTGATCTGTGGCACTGGAAGGACGATTACATTCAGCCGATGCAGAAAGTCCGCGCTGAAGCAGATCGCAATCGTTCGTACCGCGCCATCTACCAAATCAAAAAGCAGAAGCTGACGCAATTGGCCGACGAAACGATGCAGAACATCAATCTGTCGGCATCGGGGCAATGGGCTGTGGGCACGGATGATCGCGCTTATCGCCAATTGGTCGGCGTGGATACGAACTATTCGGATATCTACCTGGTAAATACGGAAGACGCCGCGCGCAGGCTGTTACTGAAGAAACAACAATTTGGTCTTTCGTTTTCGCCGAACGGCAAATACGCGCTGTTTTTCGATGGCAAGGATTGGGGCAGCGTCTCCGTTCCTGACGGCAAATTCACCAACCTGACCAAAGACCTGCCCGCGAAATTCTGGCGCGAAGACACGGACACGCCGAGCACGCCCGGTCCCTACGGTAGCGGCGGCTGGATAAAAAATGACAAGTACGTGCTGCTTTATGACAAGTACGACATCTGGCAAATCGCACCCGACGGCTCGTCCGCCAAAAACCTGACCGATGGTGTCGGCGGCAAAGAGAAGATCGCGTTTCGTTACGTCCGAATGGAGCAAGACCGCGGCGAGGAGCCAGGCGAGCGCGGCATTGATCCCGCAAAGCCGCTGCT
>JBDSAM010000246.1:0-4518 GCA_039922135.1 Blastocatellia bacterium | reverse complement strand
GATCGTTCAAGCGCCGAAACTCGAGCTTTCGATTGGCGGAATTGGGCGATCTGCTGCGCCTTGGCTACATCGTCTACTGCCAGGAACTGATCGCCTGCTGCTGGGACGCCCTCCAAGCCTAACACTTCGACCGGCGTGGCTGGTCCTGTTTCCTGTACGCGCTCGCCAACGTCATTCATCATTGCGCGAACCTTGCCGGAGAAATTGCCCGCGATGAATGGATCGCCGACACGCAAAGATCCATTCTGAACCAGCACGGTGGCGACTGGGCCGCGTCCGCGATCCAGTTTAGCTTCCAGCACGGTGCCCATGGCGCGGCGTTTTGGATTGGACTTCAATTCCAGAATGTCCGCCGTCAGCAGGATCATTTCCAACAAGCTATCAATGTTCTGGCGCTTCTTGGCCGAGACTTCGATCATTTCGGTATCGCCGCCCCAATTGCTCCAGAGGACGCCCCGGTCAGCGAGTTCTTTTTTGACGCGCTCCGGATTGGCATCGGGTTTATCAGTTTTGTTGATGGCAACAATAATCGGGACTTTGGCTGCGCGGGAATGTTCGATGGCCTCGATCGTCTGTGGCATGACGCCGTCGTCGGCGGCCACCACCAGCACGACGATGTCGGTTACCTTCGCGCCACGCGCGCGCATCATTGTGAACGCTTCGTGGCCGGGCGTATCCAGGAATACCACGCGGCGCAATTGGTTCGGCGTTTCAGCATTTGGGACTTTGACCGAGTATGCGCCAATGTGTTGCGTGATTCCGCCCGCTTCGCCTTCTGCCACGCGCGTTGAGCGAATGGCGTCGAGCAGGCTGGTTTTGCCGTGATCCACGTGGCCCATCACAGTGATGACTGGCGCACGCGTATCGGTGTCCTCCATTGCTTCGGGCGTGATCTCGAATTCAGACTCGACGGCCATGTCCTCGAAATCGCCAAATGAGATTTCGAAGCCCTGCTCGCGCCCGATTTCTATAGCCGTCTCGTGATTGATCGTTTGATTAATCGTGGCCATTACGCCGCGCTGCATCAGCGCTGTCACAATGTCGCGTGGCTTGGCTTCCATCTTCTCCGCGAATTCGCGAACGGTGCTGCCTTCGATCAACCGAAGTGGCTTCAGCTCAACCGGAACGAGATTGCGCGGCGCAGTTACAGGAAACGCATTCCTGCGTAATCCAAGTCGCTGCGTGTTGCCATCCTGAAACTTGTCTTTCTCTTTGTCTTTGGCACGATGCTGGTTGCGGCCTTTCGGCTTTTGATTCTGAGGCGGAATGTACACCGTTCGCTGCTGAGCGCCTGACGGTAGCAGATGCGCTTCCTTATCCTTGCCCTCGCGCTGCGCGTCTTTGCCTGGCACGCGGAGCTGCAAAAGCGCCGGATTGAGCTTGCCCGTGCCCGCTAACCCAGATGTTGATCTGGTTGCTGGCTTGGGCATCGGCCCGGTGGGCGTGGCTAGCTTGATAATATTCGTGCCCGTCGTCGTCGTCGCTGTGACGGACAGCTTAGGCTTGTGAGCAGCCGGTGTAATGCTGGGCAGTTTAGTAGTTGCAAGGACTTCTGCCGGTTGAGCCTGCTCCCCTGCCACTACGGGATCGCCATGCGTTACGGGAACTTCCGCAGACAGCTCAACTGGCAAAGGCACAGGAGCGGCTTCGGTTGCTTCCATCGTAATTCCGGGCTGCGCTTCTGACAGCTCTTGCTCTTGTCGCGCCTCAGGCACCGGAAAAGGGGCAGGCGTTGGCAACCTGACTGTGTGGGTCGTGTCTGATTCTGCTGCCGATTGTGCCACTTGTGATTGCGAAGCCGTGGCAGGGATTGGCGAGGGGGTCGCCTCAGCCATCGGCGCGCGCGGCGTCAACGGTTTAATGACTGTTGTTTTGGGCGCTGCCGTTGGAATAGAAACAGGTGATCCCGTTGAGGTCTCGGTTGAAGAAGGTTGAGGCGCAGACTTGGCGAGCGCAGGGGCAGGCGTCATTGTTTGTTCGTTAGGTTCCGGCGTGGTGGCGGGAGCGGGGGAAGCTGCCGACGGCGGGGGGTGTTTGATTAAGCGCGCTGTCGGCTTGGCGGCAACAGGCTCTTTCTTGGGGTAATACATCTCGCGGATCTTGGCCGCAATATTATCAGGGAGCGTGTTTGATGGCACGCTGGCGTCAACACCCAGACGGCGGGCGTCCTCGAGCACTTTCTTGCTCTCCAACTTTAATTCTTTTGCTAAATCGTAGATTCTGACCTTGCCCATTGATTCCTTTCACAAAAGCCGTATGCGGAAAAGCCGCACGAGGGGAACAACGCTCAACTTGTGCAAAACAGGCTGACCGGATCATTGCTTTTCATCCTGGTCTTGGTTCTCTGCATCTTTCGCAGAAGCCTGGTTCGTTTCGGCCGCATTCACTTCATTAGATTCAGAAGAAGGTTCATCGAACATTTGATCGTTCTCTTCGGCGCCGGCGATTTCTTCTTGCTCTTGATCATCCGCCACACTCTCTTCTGCCTCGACTACATCTTGAACCTCTTCGCCTTCGGTTTCTTCCTCGCCCAGCTCGCCGCCGAGTTGGTTGGCGTGCGTACGCCGAGCGTCGGTAATAGCGCGCGCCATATCAAGCAGGTCTTCCGCCTCATCCACGCTGATGTCCATCCAATCGCATAGATCATCTACATTGGCTTCAGCCAACTGCTCGATCGTTTCGATCTCGTGCTCGGCTAGGGTATCGGAGTCGGTAACCGAGATACCTTCGATGGACGAAAGCTTGACGACCGGCGCGGAGATCATCTGCTCCATCTGCGACGCAACCTCGCGCTTCATCTCTTCTTCGCTGCGGATGTCAATATCCCAGCCGACCAACCTGGCCGCCAATCGCACATTCTGGCCGCGCTTGCCGATGGCCAGAGATTGCTGCTCATTTTCGACGATGACCTGCAACTTCTTGTCCTCAAAGTCCAGCACCATGACCTTGCTGACTTTGGCAGGCGATAAGGCATTTGCCGCAAAGATGGCCGGGTCTTCCGACCATTCGATGATATCAATCTTTTCGCCCCGCAACTCACGGATGATGGATTGCACGCGCGAGCCTTTCATGCCGACACATGCGCCTACGGGATCCACGTCGCGTTCATTAGAGATGACAGCGATCTTGGCGCGTTCGCCAGGTTCCCGGACAGCAACTTTGACCACTACCGTGCCGTCGTAAATCTCCGGCACTTCCATTTCAAATAACCGCTTTAGCAACTCTGGGCTAGTGCGCGAAACTTCAATCTGCGGTCCTTTCGATTCGCGGTTGACATCGTGTATGACCACGCGGATGCGCTCGCCCTGCGTAAAGCTTTCAATCTTCGACTGCTGCTGTTTCGGCATCACGGCTTCCAGAGTGTTGCCGATGTCAACAATCACTTTGCCGCCCTCGAAACGTTTGACGAAGCCGTTGATCAATTCGCCGACCTTGCCGATGTACTCTTCATAAACCTTATTGCGCTCCGCCTCGCGGACTTTCTGCAATATGATCTGTTTGGCGGTCTGCGCGGCAATGCGGCCCAACTCTTCCATCGGGCGTGGCAGTTCCAGCATGTCGCCTATTTCCGCGCCTTCGCCGACTTCGGCGTTGGCCTCTTCGACGGTCATTTCGCGCGCCGGGTCGGTGATCTCTTCCGCAATGGTCTTGATGGCGTACAGCTCAATGCTGCCAGACTCCATGTTGTAACGCGCGTGCAGGTCTTCGCCGGACCTAAACTGCTTGCGCGAAGCCGTTACCACAGCGTCTTCAATGGCGCTGATAATGACCTGCGGATCAATCTTTTTCTCTTTGCTGAGAAAATCTATATTTTGCGCAATTGAGCTGAGTGTGTTCATCGTTACTCTAAGGTTCTATTTCAACATTTGCCTTAAGGATCTTAATAAAAGGCAGAAGGTGACGGTTGCCAGTCTCTTCTTCAATTACCGCCGCCACTTCGCCTTCGCGGTCCAGGCCGATCAATTTGCCATGAAAATTACGTTGACCGTTGATGGCTTCCGAGAGCTTAATGTGGCAGCGAAGTCCGGCAAAGCGTTCATAATCAGATTCTTTATACAGCCCGCGATCCAGCCCTGGCGATGCCACTTCCAACGTATATTTACCTGGAACAGGATCTTCAACGTCCAGAATCAGGCTGATGCGCCGGCTTACCGATGAGCAGTCATCAATCGTCACCCCTCCCGGTTTATCAATATAAACTTGCAGGATCGGACTGCGTCCGCTGGTCATCTCCACGTGGACTAATTCCAAGCCTTCGCGCGTGATTACGCGCTCAGCGATTTCGCGAATGCGTGGATCAACCATCATCAGCAATCAGCGGGGCGTTAGCGGCCTCGCTCCTTACAACAGTATGATTTTGAGGTGGAAAACTGTCAGGACTGTCTATAACTAATGAGCCTGATAAAAAAGGTGGGCGCTCGCCCACCTCGGAAGTAAGCCGGATAATAGCCGGAAGATTTTTCGAAATCAACCCATGCTCTCAATTTGGCTTGATTCTGGCACCATCATCCATCGCAA
>JBDSAM010000245.1:0-7675 GCA_039922135.1 Blastocatellia bacterium | reverse complement strand
GAAGGAATCATCCTCAACAGTTCGGCCAGCTCATTCGCATCGTGTTTGCCGCCGATTAGGGCTGAGAGTTGCGTGAACAAAGCCTCGTTGTCGAACTGCGGGTTCTTCTTCCGAAGCAAAGCGAAGAAGTGCGAAGCCGAATCGTTGACTGAACTGAGGACGGCCAGCCGGAACCATTGATCTTCGCCGTGCCTGATCGCCAAGTCAGCCAGCACATTGAGCGCGCGTTGGTCTTTGATCTGTCCGAGCGTCAATGCCGTTTGAAATCGCACGCGCGCGTCGGCGTCCGCAGTCATCGCCAGCACGGCATCTTGAATTGCTTTTGATTTGGCAAAGCCTTCCGCCAATCGTAGGGCGTGTTCACGAACTCGCGGATGCGGACTAATCAACGCCTTCAGTACCAGCTCCTCTTCCAGCGCCGACAATCCTTCCAGCGTCCACAGCGCGTGAATCCTGCCCAGCGGCTACTGGCCTTGTTCAAACACTTGCTTCAAAAAAGGAATAGCCGTCTTGTCCTGTCGTTCCACAATCAACCGTTGCGCCGTCGTGCGATTCCAGCCGTTTTCGTTTTCCAGATTCTTGACTAGCTCTTCCGTGCTCGCCCGACCAAGCTTTGGTTTCAGATCGCCTTTGCGGCGCGGATTCTTTGCCGTCAGCTTGTAGATGCGGCCCATTGTGTCGCCCGCATAAAAGTCCATCCCTTTCTTGATTTCTTCGGGAATGGATTCGGGCGTTTCGATGAACATTCGATACACGTCCATAAAATACAGATTGCCATCCGGTGCGTTGGCGAAGTTGCAGGGGCGAAACCATTGATCCTCCGAAGCCAGAAATTCGGTACCTTCTTTGGCGCGGGCGGCTTTGAACGTCACGCCATCGGGCGTCAGCACATCGCGGTGAATCAGGTTGGCGCTGACTTCGCCGGTGAAGATGCTGCCGCGATACTCAGCCGGCCAGGCGTCGCCATTGTAGGCCGTGCCGCCGCTGGCGCCGCTGAAATAGCCGCCGACGCGCTCGATGCGATCCAGGCCTTGTTCGTCGTATCGCTTCTGCCGCAAGGCCGTTCGCTGTTTACGCCATTCTTGCGGGCCGGTCAGCGGGAAGATTTGCGCGGGAACTTTGCCATCTTCGTAAATGTTCAAGGCGTAGGCGGGGACTTCCAGCAGTGGCGCGCGGGCGATGTACTGCATCGGCAGGATGACATGGCGCAGGTGCGTGGTGTTTTCCGTGATGAATTCATCGCCCCAATCGTCGAAGGTCAAACCGAACTGCGCCACGCCTGCACTGGGTTCGGCAATATCACGAACTGGATGAAATCTGAAGTCCGTGCCGCGCACCAGAATTGGTTCGCGTTCGGGATGGACTGGCGAACTGATTCGGCCATCGCGCCCGTTGTTTGAGGTGTAAATCCAGTTATCAATTCCGAAGCGCGGGTTGGTGATGCGCGCTTCGGGATTTACCTTCGGGAAGCCCGTGTAAAGCACTTGCCGCACGTCGGCCTTACCGTCGCCGTCCGAATCCTTCATCCACAGAATGTCGGGCGCACTGGTGACGATCAATCCGCTCTTCCAGGGTTGCAGACCGCTGACTTCCAGTACTTGATCGGCGAAGATCGTCACGCGTTCGTATTTGCCATCGCCGTCGGCGTCTTCCAGCAGCTTGATCCGCGAACGAGCGGGTTTGCCCGGCGGCGGGTCGTCCGGGTAATCCAGCATCTCAGCGACGTAAATGCGCCCGTCCTCATCAAAGACCATCTCGACCGGCGACATCACCTGCGGCTCGTTCAGGAAAACTTCGACGTTGAAGTCCTCGCTCAGCTTCATCGCGACGAGCGATTCTTTGGGCGTATAGGCGCGCTGCTCGGCCTTCTTTGCCGGTGTTTTGTTGCAGGCGGTGAACGTAAGCAGCAAGGCTAGCAAGACGATTCGATTTTTATTCATAGGGCAAGACCGTAGTTCAAACAGGCAAGCCAAACGATTGGCGAATGGCGCGGCGAACTGCGCGGCAGCGTTTGATGGCATCCTGCGCCTGTAACTTGGTCGCGGACAGGCCGGGATAACGGTAATCAACAGAGAACCAATTCAATGAGCGCGGCGGTCAAAATGGCATGTAGTTCAGGCTTCAGCCTGCGGTTTGTAAAAGAAGCTTTAGCTTGTTTGCCGCGCGCAAGACAGCCTAAAGGCTGCATTACGAACTCGCAGGCTGAAGCCTGAACTCCATGCTCAATGCTTCACTTCGTCTTTCGCCCAAGCCCGAATTGATCGCCGTTGCGGACGGGCTTGCCGTCCTTGAAGTCAATCTCCAGCATCTTCTCGCTGTGAACCTCGCCGCCTTTTTCGTCTTTCAGCGTGGCGATAATCTTGTGGGTTTTCACGTCCACAATCTCACCCGTGGACGGATAGCCGAATTTGCCGTCCAGACTGAACGTCACCCAGCCGGGCTGTTCGCGCACCGCCAAGCTGGCGATCTGCTTCGGCGGCATGATGGTGTTGTCGAACATGTGGACTTGCTGGTTATGACCGTCGGCCAGCCAGACTTCTTTCTCATCCGGCGTCAGCCCGATGCCGTGTGCCGGACAGCCGTGGCGTTTGACCGGGCCTTTCTGAAAGCCCGTGACTTCGACGCGGTGCAGCATCTTGCCCGTGCGGATGTCGCCAATCTCAAAGCCAAGCAGGTCGTTGATGTTCACATACGCCAGCGTCTGCGCGCCGTTGATGGTGAACGGGCGGATGACGTTGCTGAAGGGGCCGACGGTTTTGACGATCTCGTGCTTGCTGGTATCAGCGATTGAAAGCAGCGGCGATTTCAGCCCCGCCAGATAAGCCCATTTGCCGTCCAGGCCAACGACCGTGTTGTGCGAACCGGATTTCGGCACGAGCTTTTTGATCACCTCACCGGTCATCGCGTCCACCACGTGCCAGTGGTCTTTTTCCAGCGACGGCAGGTAGATGAACTTGCCTTTCGGATCGAGAGCCATACGGTCGGTTCCGCCTTCGTAGCCTTTTTCCCACAGAATCTTTTCCGTCACGAGGTCAATGCATTGCAGCGTTTCAGTCGTGCTGATGTAGACGCGGCCTGTCTTGGCATTCGCCACGATGCCTTTGACGTTGAGCGGCTTGCCCTCTTTGTTGAAGCCGGAAGTCTTAATGCGTTTGACGAAGCGATGGCCGTCGTCAATGTCGAAGACCAGCAAGCCGTGTCCGCCAAATTCCAGGTAATTGCGGATGCCGGGCGTGGCGACGTAAAGCAAGCGGCGCTCGCCCGTCTTACCTGCGCTGCCTGCGCCAGTTGAAACAGGCCAGACAAATAAGCACGTCAGCAGAATTGTCAGCGACGCACAACAGAGTTTTTGAAACTTGGTCAGGGCAAAAGGCATGTCGCTCTCCTTGGGTTAGTCTTCTTGCGGCAAATCACTTTGAGGATGCGGATCGGATTGAAGCTCCTCTTCCGGCGGAAATTCGACGCGGTCGTAAATTTCCGCCAGCGGCAACAGGCAATCAATGCATGGCAGGTGAACGTTGGCGGATAACTCTCTGTGTGCGGTGTAAAGCCATTGGCCGCCCGCTTGCCGGGCGAAGTGTTCGACCAGCGGTTTGTCCTGCGAAACCAGCAGGTAATCGGTCAGCGATTCGATTTGCTGGTAGGCCAGAAACTTGACGCTGCGGTCATGCTTTTCGGTCGAAGGCGAAAGCACTTCAATAATAACTTTCGGGTTGAGCAGCGCGTCACGCTCTTTGTCGTGATAGCTCGCCTGACCACAGACAATGGACAAGTCCGGATAATAGTATTTGCCCGCTACACTGACGCAGACTTTCATGTTGGACGAGAACGCCTCACAGGGCTTCCCCTTCAAGCGCACCCGCGCTTCACTCGTAACATTGACGCAGACGCGGCTGTGGTTCGGGCTTTCGCCTGCCATCGCATAAATTCGTCCGTTGTCGTATTCGTGACGCTCTTCGGCTTCGCGTTCGCGTCTCAAATACTCTTCCGGCGAAACAAACAATCTAGCTTGTGGCGTTGCCATCACTTTAACCTCCGTCACGAAAATAGACCTTGTGCTGAGCGCGGCTATTGTATTCAGGCAGATAGAATTTGTCAGTCTGCCAAAACAAAAGGGCTGGCGCGGATAAACGCCAGCCCTTTCAAGTTACTTCCGTAGCGTGCTTAGAAGTTGATCTTCAGCGCCAACTGACCCGTGCGTGGGCCAGAGCGCGGACCAGCGGCGACGCCAAAGCGGCCCGTGGTCGGATTGGTATCCGTCACGTTCGGGCGAATCGGAGTGCCGCCGATGCCAAAGTTCGTGCGGTTGAAGATGTTGAAGAACTCGCCGCGCAACTCGATGTTGATTGTCTCGGTGATGCGCGTGCGCTTAATGAAGCCCATGCTCTCGCTATAGAGGTTGGGATCACGCAATTCATTGATGTAAATCGGTGCGCTGCCCAATTCAAACGTGCCTGGGATCGAGAAGAAGTCGGTCGTCCACCAGCGTTTGGTCAAATCGCGCGGATCAAGGTCTTGGCGGCTGATGTTAGTGCGAATCGGCTTGCCGGTCAGGTTGACGCGTTTGCGGCCATACTCAAAACCCCATTGCGGATAGGTGTAAGGCGCATTGAGCAAAACCAGTGCGCCATTGGAATAGCTACCGGTAAAGCTGATCGTCCAGCCACCGACAAACTTGTCGAGCACGCCGTTGCCGCTCAGAAACTTTTGGCCTTTGCCAAAGGGCATGTCAATCACGGCCACGACGTTGGCGATATTCGGATAATCCGTATATTGCAGGCTCTTATTCAGTTCGATTGCCCGCGGGTCATACGGACGATCGGTCTTCGGATTGCGATTGGTGGCGTCACCGCCAGTCTGCGTACCCGAAGCGTCAGTCAAAGACTTCGAGCGCGTGTAGTTGGCTTCGAGCGTCACCCAACCGAACCGGCGATCCAGTTTGACTTGCAACGAGTCGTACCACGATTTGCCGATCGGGTTATAAAGGTTGTTGACCGGGCCATTGATTTGCGGGAACGGACGTAGCGCGCGGGCCAACGTCGCCCCAGCGCCCCAATCGGCGATGAAGTTGGCATAAGGGGATTTGTAGCCCGCCGCCACGACATCCGGAGCGTCAATCCGCTGATTGAGCAAGGCTCCCAAGGCGTAAAACTTCGGATCGAGATGATTCAACGGGGCGTGGCTGGACGAAACGCGCGTACCGCGCATGCCGATGTAAGCCACTTCGGCAACGAGCTTCCACGGCAATTCGCGTTGAATGCTGATGCTGTAGTTCTGGAAGCGTGGCGCTTGGCCCGAATCCGGCGAGATGTAATAGATGTCATCCGCCGCATTGCTGACCGATGGATTGACCACCGGCGGTGCCAGGAAGGTAGGAGGCGGAACAAAGCCGTTGTCCCAATTTAACGCCGCGCCCGTTGTACCCGAGCGTGACAGACCTGCGGTGGTGGAATATCCGTTTGCGCAACGCAGGCAGAAACCACCCGTCAGGCCATTGCCGGCTGCATAGTAAATGCCATAACCGAGACGAACGACAGTTTTCTGATTAACCGACCAGGCCAGACCCAGTCGCGGCCCAATGCTGCTGTAATCGGTGTCGGCAAAGCGCGATTTGTTGATGCAGCCATTGCAATCGCCGAGATAGGCTGTCGCTCCCTTCAGGCCTGAACGCGGATCAGTGATGGTTGGATCAAACGAAGTGAAGCCCGTCGGGCTGGTCGAACGCGCCAGCGGAAGTTCATAGCGTAAACCAAGATTGATCGTGATGTTCGGGCGGATGCGCCAATCTGTTTGCGCGTACCATGCGTTGTAACCAAAATTCGCCGAGATGGCGCTGGCGTTGAACGTGCGCGAAGCATTGTCCACCAAGCCCAGCAAGAAGCTGGCAAACGAATTGCCCGATCCGGACACGTTTGCGGTGCTAGCCGTTTGGTTGGGAGTGAAAGCGAATACGCCTTGCACTCCGGCATCGTCAAAACCACCGGTCGAAAGCAGTTTGCCGGTGGTGCGCATCCAGCGATGGTCTGCGCCGAACTTCCAATTGAAATTGCCCCGCGTCCAACTCACATCGCCGCGTACGTGATCGGTGAAGTTGTATTGCGTGCCTCTGGTTTTGTTGCCATTCGTGTCGGCGTAATTCGTGTAACCATCCGAAAACGTAATGACCGGGAACGAGTTCGTGTCGCCTTCCGAAACGCCTTTCAAGCCGAGCTTTTGCGGCCAGCCTTGACCGACCTGATCGTTGTCAAAAATCTGGCGCAGTTTCGTGATGCCATACGTCAGGTGCAAATTGAGTGTCGGCGTAATGATGTAATCGTAATTGAAGCGCGCAAAGATTGGCTTGCCGCCCGAATAGGACGTTGTACCTGCGCCTTGTAAAGGTTGCGGCAAAGGGCCGGTTTGGATGGCGCCTAAATCTTGCGGGGTGTAAAAGAAATTGATCAGGTGTTTATCAGTAATGCTGTGATTGATCTTGATGCTCCACGAATTCTGGCGCGTCTGGGTCTGAATGTTGGCCAGATAATTGTTGAGCAAGCCAGCCGTATTCGTGGCTGGAATCAACGGCAGAATGTTTCTGGAAACATTGCTGAACCGGTTTTGCGGAATGATGTTGCCTGCGAAGGGCAGTCCCGTCAGCGGATCATAAATCACACGCCCTGGCAGCAATTCGGAGAAATCACCCGTCCGCATTTTCGTCGTCGGCAAACTGCGGAAGCTGGTTGAAAGGTCAACGCGGCGATAGTTTTCGGTTGTGAAGAGGAAAAACGATTTGTTTTTAGATTCGTTGTATCCGCCAATCGGGCCAAAGATTTTCTTGGGCAGATAGATTGGGCCGCTGATCGCGCCGCCATACGTATTGCCGTGCGATGGAATTTTGCGAGCGACGACGCCTGCGCCGAGCGGAGTAGCTTTGGTCGCCCACGAGGTAGCGTTGAGTGCGCTCGACGTGTGGAAGTCAAAGATGTTGCCGTGGAAATCGCGTCCGCCGGATTTCGTCACGAAAGATTCGATGCCGCCGCCCGTGCGGCCATATTCAGCCGCAAAGGTGTTGTTGATGAGCCTGAACTCGCCCAGCGATTCGACCGAGGGCAAACCGTTGAAGGCGACGCCGCCCGATTCAGGGTTCGTGGCATTGGCACCGTCAATCAGGATTTCTTTGGAGCGGCGTTGACCGCCGGAAATGCCGCCTTCAGCGCCAGCGCCATTGGTAACACCCGGTTGAAAGCCGATGAAAGCTTCCGGGTTGCGAATGCCGCCAGCGAAGATCGGCGCATCCACAAACAGTTTCGGCGAAAAACTGACGCCGATCTCAGTTGTCGTTGACTGCAATTGCGGTCCATCAGCAGTGACAGTGACCGAATCGGAAAGGCTTCCGGCTTCAAGTTTCGCATCGGCGACCGAACGGGTTCCGACTGAAATGACAATCCCGTTGAGGGTTAGTTTTTTGAAGCCTTGAGCTTCGATTGTTACGTTATAGGGGCCGACTTCCAGAAGCGGCAGTGAATACAAGCCTTCGCTGGTTGTGTTGGTTTCAAAGACACGGCCTGATGTCACGTGTCTGGCAGCAATCTTGGCTTTTGCGATAACAGCGCCCTGTGGGTCAGTGACTGTTCCAGTCATCGACCCCCCGGTCAACTGTGCGAAAGCTAGACTGCCGGTCAGAAGCAGTAGGCAG
>JBDSAM010000244.1:0-5312 GCA_039922135.1 Blastocatellia bacterium | reverse complement strand
GGCTGTGAACTGCCGCTCAACCGCGGTGTGAGGTTAATCACACCGCTCAATTACTCATCACCGCACGCCGGTCGCCGGTACCGGCGAAGAAACAGGACAAGTTGTTCGGCTTAATAGCTGGCGTTTGCATATTGGCGCTCCATTCGTAATTTCATTACCGCGTTACTTTCGAGCCGATGACAATCTCCTTCTGCCTGAAGCTGAAGGTCGTGCACGACAACTGTAGAGCTGTGTTTGCAAGTGCAACTGCAATCGCCCCGTACCGGGTTCGCCTGCCAGCCGCAGCGCGCCGCAGTTGAAAACGAAGGAGCGGAATTCGTCGGGATCAAGCGTGATTGAATCCGCTGACGCCCCAGGAATCCGCCATCAGGGCGAATTTGAGTTTCGCAAATAAAATGTAGCGGTGTTCGTATGGTACGCTTGGGTTTTGCCGGTTGAATTGTCAACGAGTTCCCACGAGGCCGAGAGCGGCGGGGTAGTCTGTCTTCAGGCCGCGCTCGAACGCCCCGCCGCCGAACGCGCGGCGTTTCTCGCTCAGGCTTGCGCTGGCGATGCTGCCCTGCGCCATGAGGTCGAAGCGCTGATGGCCTCGTTTCAAGCGGCCAATCAAACAGCCTTGGGCTTTCTGGAAACTCCCGCTGTCGAAAGTTTGGGGCTGGCTGCCTCAAGCCCGCGCGCGCCGGGAGAGCGCATCGCGCATTACGAAATCCTGTCCGCGCTCGGCGCGGGCGGAATGGGTGAGGTTTATCTGGCGCGCGACCCGCGCCTGGAACGCAGGATCGCGCTCAAGCTACTGCCCACTCAATTCAGTCGCGATGCCGGCTGGGTCGAGCGCTTCACCCGCGAAGCGCGCGCCGCTTCCGCGCTCAACCATCCCAACATCCTGACCATTTACGAAATCGGCGAAGACGCCGGGACGCATTTCATCGCCGCCGAATATGTCGCGGGCAGGACGCTGCGGCAGCAACTGGCGACGTCACGCCACTCCGCGCGCGAAGCCTCAAGCATCGCCCGGCAAATCGCTGATGCGCTCAGCGCCGCGCACGAAGCGGGCATCATCCACCGCGACATCAAACCGGAAAACGTGATGGTCAGGCCCGATGGTTTGGTCAAACTGCTGGATTTCGGTCTGGCCAAACCAATCGGAATGCAGACTGAAGAATTTCGTGGACTGAATGAAATCAACTCTGCCAATTCGCAATTCGTTACTGATCCGAAGGTGTTGATGGGCACGCTGGCTTATCTGTCGCCGGAACAGGTGCGCGGGGAAGCTCCAGCAAAGGAGCCAAGTCGGCGGCCTGGCGCGTAACATCCATTGAGTGTGTAGTGATTAAGTTACGCAATTGCGCGCGCACCTGAATGCGGCCAGTGCCGGGTTCGCCCGCCAGCGGCAGAGCGTTGCGGTTGAAATCGAAAGAGCGAAACTCACCTGCCGGTATGGCTGTCTCAGTGCTTTGGGCGATCAGGTTGCCGCGCGCGTCGTAGAGCCTCACCGTAGACATCATTGATTGATTGACTGGTTGATTGATTGACTGATTGATTGATTGATTGATTGATTGATTGATTGATTGGATTGGCCACGCTTACGCGCAGCGTCTGCCCGTAAGCAAACCCCAGCGGCGGCGACATATAATCCGGAACAAAGATGATCTGCGCCTTGGCCGGGATGGTGGCCAACATGGCTACGCCGAACAAGGCAACGAATAAACAAAAACTGGCGTAGTAGCGTTTCATAAGCTCTCCTTCCTGGATTATCCGCGCTCGCGGGGAGCGCAGGTGTTGTAAGAAAAAACCCGGGATGATCAGAAGTCAGAACAGGAAAGAGGTGCAGCCAGCGAGGGCATAAAATAATTATGTCTTCTAACGCCTTTGCTCAACTTCGCCGGCAGCGAGAGTGAATTCCCGATTGCCTTCCTTGCACGTCGCCTATGAGAGCCTTACGACACATTAGTTTCTGGAATGCTGTGGCTTGCGGCTGTAGTCCTCCATTTGCGCAGTGCGACACCGAGGCCGACACCGGCTGCCGCTGTGATAAGGCCAAAAATGTTGCTGAGCGCCCATTGGGCTACTGTCTGGCCGAAGAATACATTGATCGGGAGCGCGCTCAGCGAAGCGATGAGCAACACCAACAGTGCATGGCTGAGTGGGCGCTCGGACTGCCGGTAAGCCAATGTGGCGAAGACGGCGGTTGACGCCGCCAGCACGGCTACCAGTTGGACTAGCCTGAGCCAGACAGGAATGGCGCTGCCCTCCTCCTGCAGGACGCTGGTAAGCGCCCCGAAAACAAAGGCGATGCTGAAGGTAACAGCCCACAGGATAAAGACGTATTTCAGGATGCGTTGCCAGTTCATTGTTCAATCCTCCTTTTTGGTTGGCTTGCTCTGTTGTTATGGTTTCGACGCGCCGGGCGGCTTGATCTCCTTGCGCCACTCCGGCTGAGTGCGCTGCTGCTTGATCGTTTTTGTTTGCTCTTCAATCCTGAGCTTCAGGCGCGGATTGAGTTCGAGGCTGCGGTTGAAGTCCCGTTGCGCTTCAGCATCTTTGCCCTGCCACAGCAGCGTCGCGCCGCGATTCAAGTAGAAGAGGGCAGACTTCGGATCGAGTTCAATAGCCATGGTGAAATCGGCCAGCGCGGCGTCCAGCTCACCTTTAAACATCAGAAAGATGCCGCGATTGTCGTAGGATTTGGCGTGGCGCGGTTCCAACTCGATGGCTTTGGTCTCATCGGCGATAGCGCCGTCCGGATCGCCTTTGACCAGCCGGAAAGCGGCGCGTCTGCTGTAAGCCTGCGCGTCGCGCGGATTAGCCGCTATGGCTTGGTTGCCATCTTCTTCTTCCCGCTTGAGGGAGAGTTCGACCCTCAGGCGTAACTGTTCAGCGAAGCGCGGGTCTGCATTTGCCCTGGCTTGATCAGCGGCGGCTTTGTCGTGGTCGCCATTTTCCAAGTGCACTGCGGCGCGGTTGAAGTAGGCGGACGAATGATTCGGATCAAGCGCAATCGCCTTGTTGAAATCGGCCAGCGCCCCGGCCTTATTGCCTTTTTCCAGCCGCGCCTGGCCGCGCCCGTCATAGGCTTGCGGGTCACTTGCGGCTAGCGCAATCGCTTTGTCAAAATCGGCGATGGCGCCCCGCAGGTCGCCTTTCGTTTGGCGCGTTGCGCCGCGGGTTTTGTAACCTTCAGCGTTAAGAGGGTTAAGTGCAATGGCTTGGCTGAGATCGGCCAGCGCGCCGTCTGGATCGCCTTGGGTCTTCCTGGCGACGCCGCGATAGTGCCAAGCCTGCGCCATCTGCGGATTGTGTTCAATGGCCTTGCTAAAATCAGCAATGCTGCCGTCCAGATTGAGCTGCAACAGAAGCACGGAGCCGCGCGCCAGGTAGGCGTCGGCACTGCGCGGACTGAGCTCGACCAACTTGTTGGCGTCGGCGAGGCCGCCCTCCACATCGTTAGTCCTGATGCGCACCAGCACGCGCCGAAAGTAAGCGTCAAAAGATTGCGGATCGAGTTCAATGGATTTGGTGAAATCAGCGATGGCGCCGGGCACGTCGTCCGCAGCCAGCCGGGCCTCGCCCCGCGCTAAGTATTCCCCTGAATTACGCGGCGTGCTCTCAAGCAGCTTCGGGTCGTCTTTCGTAAGCGTGAAATTAAAAGTCAGGATGCCCTGCACTTTCACCGGCACGCCGCCCAGTTCTGTCGGTTTGAAGACCCATTGTTTAGCCGCCGCCAGCGCGGCATCGCGCAACAGCGGATGGCCGCTGACGACGATGGCTTCGATCACTTCTCCCTGTTCGGAAAAGGTGACCTGCACTTCGACCTTGCCTTCGGCGCGCGCGGCCCTGGCTATTGGCGGATATAGCGGCGACACTTTTTTGAGGGCGCTTCCCTGAAGCACGCCGCCTGAGACCGGAATGCGGCGAGGTTGGGACTTGGAGTCTTGCGGCTTGGAATCTTGTGCAGGTTGGGCAATTGCAACCGGAACGGCCAGCAACAGCAGGAAGAGGGTTGAGAGAATTCGGCGTGACATAATCATCTGCTTCGCGCGCGGCGAGAGCGTTTTGGCCTTGTGGCGCAAAAACAAAATTTGGATGCCTTGAATTGTGCTCTACGTCATCTTGAAGTGCCGAAGGCAAATAGCTTTCTCCTGCGCGACTGATTGCGAATCCGCTCACACACGCGGCGTAAACTGGCTCACAGCAGGTTGTTGATGAAGGGATGAAATATGAGTAGATGTTCTCAGGCAAACAAATCCCCGGCGCTATGCCATTCGTGCGCGATGTTTCGCATGATCAAAGCGTGATCGAATTGCACGCTTCCTGGCGGGAATTTTTGCTGATCGGCGAAAAAGCTTGAACTGACCCGGTCCAGCGTTAACGATTCGACGCGCCATTCTTAGTTGCCAGTTCGATGCCGTCTAAACGATGCGCGTCACTGGTGACCGAATAGCCCAAGGCTCCCGGTTCGAAGAATGACGAAGCCGCCTGTAGCGACGGGAAGATGGACGAAGATGGCAAGGCGCCGGAGATTTTTCCGGCCAGGCTGACTTTGACCGTTCCGTCCCGCGATTCCATCGAGAAGCTGATCCCATTCTCCGGCTCTTCGACTGTGAACGAAGCGCGGTTGGATTCGCCAGGAAAGACGCGCCCGCCCATCAAGTGATTAATCGCGGAGCCTGTATCCCGGCGAGGGATGAAGACGCCTTCGCGGGTGACGCCTTTTTCGTCCCACAGCATCGCGATACGGTGGGCGGCGTTTTCGCTGCTGATGCCGACGACGGCAGGCAAATTTTGAGGCCGCATATGCTCAAGCCGGATCAGGCAAATGCCGGCGACGGCATAGCCTGCGTACAATTTCGGTCTGAAGCGGGATGGCAGAAGACGCTGAATTACTTCCGGTATCACGCGATAGTTGACCAGGATGCGGCGGCGGATGATTCCTTCGATCGCGGGTAATTTCATTGCTGATTTCCTCCCGCATCAATCATGGATTTTCTTCTTTGCGAGATTGTGTCGTTATGTGCGTATTTCTTTGCGCGGTGTATCGGCCCTGTTTTGATTCACCCACAGCGGTTGGCCAGAACCTGACGATTGCGGATCGTCCAGTGATGATCGCGGCTGGCTGAAAGATAGCCGCGATCTTTGTACGAGACGATGATTTTGTTGATGCTTTCGCGCGTCGCGCCCACCAGATTTGCCAGATCGCTTTGCGTCAGGCGCACTGGAATGAACGTTGTGCCGTCCCCCGCTGTCTGGCCGTACTTATCGGCAAAGGCGATAAGTTGGCGCGCGACCCGGTATTCGATGTCGTGCGTGGCCAG
>JBDSAM010000243.1:0-4230 GCA_039922135.1 Blastocatellia bacterium | reverse complement strand
GCACTTCTTTATCGTCGGCCATCACGACGAAGCTCGGCAGATTTTGATTTGCTGTGCCCAATCCATAAGTCGCCCACGCGCCAAGCGAAGGTCGCCCAGCTAAAATCGAACCGGTGTTCATCTGGCAAACCGAACCGACATGATTCAACCCATCCGCCCAGCACGAACGAATGATCGCCAGATCGTCAACGTGCTGGCCGACGTTGGGGAACCAGTCGGAGACTGGAATCCCGCTTTGGCCGTAGTTCTTCCACGTCCGGCGGCTGGCCATAATGGTGTTCGACGCAGTGCCCATCGCCGTCAGCGGGCGACCAAAGGATTCCGGCATCGGCTGGCCGTTAAGTTTATCCAGTGCAGGTTTTGGATCGAAGGTGTCAATGTGGCTGACGCCGCCTTCCATAAATAAGAAGATAACCGATTTGGCGCGCGGCGCGTGATGCGGCTTTTTCGGCGCGAGCGGATCAAGCTGCGGCTTTTCCGCAGACGCGAATCCGTCTTCGGCCAGCATCGAAGCCAGCGCGATGGAACACAACCCCGCGCTAGATTGCGATAGGAAGTTGCGGCGGTTGATCAGTGCTTTGCTTGCAGGCGAAAGGCCGTCGTTGCGAGTTTTCATAACCGGTCCCCTAGTTAACGTAAACGAATTCATTCGAATTAAGCAGCGCGTGGCACAGATCAACGAATGCTGCAGCGTAGGATGGATCAATGCTGGCGGGCAGATTAGGCAACCGCGCAACGGCCAGCTTTTGACCCATTCTAGCCTTGATGATTGCCGTCTGCTTTTGCAAAAACTCCGACGCGGATTGCTGTTCAGCAGCATCCGGCTTGCGCGAAAAGGCTAGGCGATAAGCTGTGGTGATCCGCGCGTTCACGTCCGCTTCACAATCTTTCAATACGCGGCCAGCGAAAGCAGTCGCCGCGCGCAAAATCACTTTGTCATTGAGCAGCGACAGTGCTTGGGGCGCGGTGGTCGTCACGGCGCGACGCGCGCAGCTTTCGTGGGTGTCGGGCATATCAAATGCCGCAAACATTGGGTAACGCGAATTGCGCCGAACAAAGACATAAATGCTGCGGCGGTTCTTTGAGTCTTCGCTTTCGTTCTTCTTCCAGCCGCCGCGAATCTCCAAGCCTTCGGGAATTTCGGGGAAGACCGCTGGGCCATACATCTGGCGATTCAATTGCCCGCTAACGGCCAGGATCGAATCGCGAATCTCTTCGCCGGTCAGCCGCTGGCGCTGAAACCGCCACAGCAGTTTGTTGTCGGGATCAACCTTCGCGGCCTCTTCGTTGAACGCCGACGATTGCTGATAGCTGTTCGAAAGCATAATCAGCCGATGCATCTTCTTGATGCTCCAGCCTTGTTCGACAAAGGTGCTGGTCAGCCAGTCGAGCAGCGCGGGATTGGTGGGCCGTTCTCCCATAAAACCGAAATCGCTGGGAGTGCCGCCGATGCCTCGCCCGAAATGGTACTGCCAGATGCGGTTGGCCATCACGCGGCTTGAGAGCGGATTGTCGGATCGGGTCAGCCAGTTAACCAGGGCAGTACGGCGGCCCGTCGTGTTTGGGTTATTCGATGGAATGAGTTTGGCGGCCTGTCGTCCGGCCTGTCCTTCGGGTTGCCGTTCCAGAATGGTCAGAAAGCCAGGCTGCACTTCTTCGAGCGGCACATCGTAAGCACCGACTTTCAAGGTGTGTGTTGCTGGCGCACGCGCGCCAACGTCAGTCACGCCGGAACTGACGGCCAGCGGCTTTGGCTTGATTCCGTCGAAAGCAGCAAGCTGTTTTCGCAACGCTTCCCATTCTTTCTTCTGTTCGCCCTTGAGCTTTTGTCCAACGCCATTGCCGTCTTCATCCACGCCGTAATTCAGTTGCCACTGCGCCTTGTGATACATCAGCCATTGCATCGGGTCGCGTTTTTCGGGCGTGGTGTTGACGGCTAGCCTGACATCGTCAGGGAACTTGTCGAAGCTGTCATCATAAAGTGATTTGATCACCGGTGCTTCCAGCTTGGCGATGCGCTCCCGCAGGTCTTTGGTCTGAGCTTCCCAGTTGGCGCGCTGGCGTTCGTATTCGGCCTGCTCATTTTTCGATGCCAGCAAGTAATCGTCTTTGGCGCGCGTGGCGGCGAAGAAAGCCTGAAGTTTGTAATAGTCCTTTTGCAGGATCGGGTCGAACTTGTGGTCGTGGCAGCGAGCGCAGGCGAAGGTCATTCCCAGAAAGACTGCGCCCGTCGTATCCGTGATGTCATTCAAAATCTCCTGCCGCCGCTGCATGAGATTGCGGGCGTTGTATTCGTCGGGGTAGTGGCGATTGAAGCCTGTGGCGATCAGCGCATCCGCATCTTCGGGCCAAAGCTCATCGCCAGCCAGTTGTTCCTTGATGAAGCGATCGTACGGCTTGTCGGCGTTGAAGGATTTGATGACGTAATCGCGATACCGCCAGATATTTGGACGGGTGTCGTCGGCTTTGAATCCGTCGCTGTCGGCATAACGCGCCAGATCAAGCCAATGACGCGCCCATTTTTCACCGTAATGCGGCGCTGCCAACAACCGATCCACCACGCGCTCAAACGCCTTCGGCGATTTGTCGGCCAGAAAAGCCGCAACTTCCGTCGGCGTAGGCGGCAAGCCAGTCAGATCGAAGGTCGCGCGGCGAATCAATGTAATCTTGTCGGCGGGCGCGGCGGGCGCGATGTGTTTGGCTTCAAGTTCCTTCAGAGTAAATGCGTCAATTGGCGATTTCGCCCATGCTCGATTCATGACAGGCGGGATGGCCGGTTTGCGCACAGGTTGAAACGCCCAGTAATCCTTCTCAGCATCGCTGAATTTGGGATCGTCAGACATTGACCATCCTGCGCATGCGAATACAAACACCAGCATAAAAACCAATAGCGCGGCTTTGAAATTTTTGCTGCTAACCATACTCTCTCCGGGTAAAAGGATGAATACTTCTGAAGGAACTGCGGATGGCCCGCATCTTATGGCAGCCTTCGGGAACGGTCAAATTCACCGCATGGGAAATGGAGGAACATTCAAGTGAAGATCATCGGATGCGTTGTATTCCTGCTGCTGACGATGGCGTTTGATGCGCGATTCACCGAAGCGCGCCAACAAAAGAAGGCTCGCATCTCAACCTTTGCCGGCACCGGCCAAGCTGGCTATTCGGGCGATGGCGGACAGGCGGGCAAGGCGCAACTGGACAATCCATTCGGCATCGCACGCGGGCCGGATGCCGCGTTGTATGTCTGCGACACGATGAATCACGTCATCCGCCGCATTGCCCGCGACGGCGTAATTACGACAGTTGCGGGATCGGGAAAGAAAGGCTATTCCGGCGATGGTGGCCCGGCGACCAATGCTGAACTCAACGAACCTTACGAAGTTCGCTTCGATAAATCCGGCAATCTGTTCTTCGTCGAACGGATGAACCACGTCGTCCGTCGCGTGGATCGGCGGACGCAGATCATCTCGACCATCGCAGGCACAGGTCAGGCTGGCTTTTCCGGCGATGGCGGCGCGGCCAATCGTGCCGCGATGAATCAACCGCACAGCGTTCAGTTTGATAAAAACGGCGACTTGTACATCTGCGACATTCTCAACCATCGCATTCGCAAAGTCGAAATGAAGACTGGCATCATCACAACATTTGCCGGGACGGGCCAGAAGAAGCCAACGACGGACGGCGCTCGGATTGCAGGCACGCCGCTTAACGGCCCGCGAGCGATTGACTTCGACCGGCAAGGCAATCTGTGGCTCGCCCTGCGCGAAGGCAACGCTGTCTATAAATTTGATCTGAAAGCCGGAACCATTCACCACGTCGCCGGGACGGGCAAGCAGGGCTTCACAGGCAATGGGGGCCCCGCGAAACTTGCGACGCTGTCAGGACCGAAAGGTTTGAGTGTCGCGCCCAATGGGAATATTTATCTGACCGACACTGAAAGTCATTCGATCAGGATGATTGATTTGAAGAAAGAAACGATTGAACTGGTGGCGGGCACAGGCGAGAAGGGAAACAACTTTAGCAGCCCCTGCGCGGATGGAGATCCTTTGCGGTGCCTGATGGCCAGGCCTCACGGCGTGTTTGTTGATCGCGACGGCACAATCTTTGTTGGCGATAGCGAGACGCATCGTGTGCGCATGATCACTCGTTAACGCTGTAACAGTCTGTGAGAAGATTAATTACAAACTTGCAGTATTTTTATTAGCGCTGAGTATAATGACTGCAATTCGC
>JBDSAM010000242.1:0-5605 GCA_039922135.1 Blastocatellia bacterium | reverse complement strand
GGTCGCTTTCAACGACGAAACCAAATGCATGACGTGCGAGAAGCGTTCGACGAACATCAGGTCAGCGACTTTGACCGAGCCGTATTCGGCCACGCGGCCCAGATCGTTGCGGCCCAAGTCAACCAACATCACATGTTCTGCGCGTTCCTTTTCGTCGTGCAGCAAGGCTTCGGCAAACTGATTGTCTTCGGCTTCGGTTGCGCCGCGCGGATAGGTTCCGGCAATCGGACGATATTCCAACTGACGGCCTTCGCACTTGACCAGCATTTCGGGCGAAGCGCCCAGTACTGTCTCATCACCGCCCAGCTTCAGGAAAAACATGTACGGCGACGGATTGACGACGCGCAGCGCGCGGTATATCTGGAAGGGATGCACCGTGATGTCCGTTTCGAACCGCTGGGCGAAGACAACCTGAAAGGCGTCGCCAGCCTTGATGTACTCTTTGATCTTCTCAATCGCCGCCAGGTAAGTTTCCTTCGCCATGTTCGAGCGAATCTGCAACGGTTCGACTCTGCGCGCAGCAGGCGGCGGTTCAACCGGCGCGGCCAGCGAAGCTTCGAGCTTAGCCACATCGCTGCACGCGGTGATATATTTATCGCGCAACGCCGCGCCATCCTGCTCTCCGTCGGTGAAGATATTGACGATGATGTGAATCTGATGTTTGACGTGATCGAATGCCAGGATGTTCGCGAAGAACATGACCACGGCAGTATCAATGTCCAGATCGTCTTTAGCCTGATCTGGCAATCGTTCGAACCAGCGCACCGCGTCGTAGCCGAAATAGCCCACCGCACCGCACGAGAATGGCGGAAGTCCAGGGAGCTTCACAGGCTGATGCCGATGCATCAAATCGCGCAATACATCCAGCATCGGCCGTTCCTGCGTTTCGCGATTGCCGCTTGAGCGTTCAACGGTTACTTGGTTGCCGCGCGCACGAACGATCGTATGCGGCGCGCAGCCCAGAAAAGAATACCGCGCGATCTTCTCGCCGCCTTCGATAGATTCCAAAAGAAAGGCGCGTTCGGCCTGACATTCGATGCGCAGGTAAGCCGAAACGGGCGTCAGCAGATCGGCCATCACTGTTTTGACCAGCGGCACGACCGTTCCCTGTGCGGCCAATGCCAGAAATTCTTCGTACGTTGCTGGGGTTATTTGAGACATAGGACTGTATCTCAAATCTCAAATCTGAGATTTGGCCAGATGCTATTAAAGACGCTATTTAGGGGTGTATTTCGGGTTTGCCGGTTTGCCCGCGCGATGGTTCAATTCGTTCAAGACATCCTGCAAGCTGACGTCGCGTTCGACCATCAGCACCAGCAGGTGATACAGCAAATCACTGATCTCGCCCGATAGCTCTTTGCGCCCTTCGCGCCCGTTGGTGTTTTTGGCTGCAATGACGGTCTCGGTCGCTTCTTCACCGATTTTCTTCAGTATCTTGTCCAGGCCCCTGTCGAACAGATACGTCGTGTACGAACCTTCCGGGCGTTGATCCTTGCGCTCTTGAATCAGCTTGAACAAATCCTGCAGCAGAATGCCCAAATCCATTGCCGCCACATTGACCACCGAAAGCGGGGCGAGCGCCAAATCGGCGATCTGAATCGCAGAACTCTTCCTGCTTGGCTCGCGCGCCTCAAACTTTGATTCGACCTCGTTTGCGCCGCGCCCTTCTGCGCCGCGCTCTTCCGTGCTGCGATAAAAGCATGTGCGCTCGCCGGTGTGGCAAGCTGGACCATTCGGATTGACGCGCACCAGCAATGCATCGCCATCGCAATCCAGCCGGATGTCCAAGACCTGCTGCGTATGGCCGCTGGTCGCGCCCTTGTGCCACAGTTCCTGTCGCGAACGGCTCCAAAACCACGTTTGGCCGGTCTGCATGGTTTTGGCCAGACTATCGGCATTCATGTAGGCCACCATCAAGACTTCGCCCGTGGCGTCGTCTTGAACGATAGTCGTAATCAATCCGTGTTCGTCGAATTTCAGATTTTGAATCATGACTTGTGGTTGGTAATCGGTGGTCGGTGATTGGTGATCCGTCTTTCAACCGACCACAAAACACCAGCCACAAAACACCGGAACATCATTTGGCTTTCTTCTGCACCCATTCGGTCAACGTTGCCAGTAATGCCGGATCAATTGGGCGAGATGCATCCGCGTAAGAAGCCAGCGTGGGCGTGCCTTTATTGGTCTTCAGCAAATGATCAACGTCGTCGAATAAAGCCAGGGTTGTGTCCTTGTGCGATGCGCGTTTAAGCGCTTCCTCGATGTACTGGGCATCTTTGACCTTGATCTGCAAATCTTTCTTCCCTTGCAGGATCAGCACAGGCGACGAGATGTTGTTGACGATCTGCAATGGATCATTGATCAGCAGGCTGAGCGTGACGCTGCGCTGGCTGGTCAGATCAAGCAGCAGCGCGTCGTAGGGGTCCTTGGCGTCCAGCTTCTCGCCGGAAAAATCCTGACGGCCACCCAGCATATCTTTGACTAGCCGATCAAATTTCACCAGATAGGCACCGATCTCTTCCGGCTTCTTTCCCGCCTCGGCCATCTGAACCTGTACCAGGTCGCGCATCAGCTTGCCCAGCGTACGTCCTGGCGAAGCGGCCAGAATTACGCCTGCCAGTTTGTACTCTTCGTTTGAACCTAGAGTTGACGCTATGTACCCGCCTTCGCTATGACCGAAGAGGAACACTTTTGCCGGATCCACCTGCGGCTGCTTCTTCAGGAACTCCATCGCCCGGCGGGCATCGTCAATGTAATCGTCGAAGCTTGCCGCTGCCTTACAGTCGCTCACTCCGGAGCAACGTTTGTCGTACCGCAACACTGCCATCCCCCGCGCCGCTAAATGCTCCGCCAAATCGCGATAGATTGGCTGCTTCACACTGCCCACATGGATGCCATCGCGAGTTCCCCTGCCTTCGCTGCCAATAATCAAGACGCCCAGCGCGCGCTTACCTGCTTCCAGCTTAGGAATAGTCAGCGTCCCGGCCAAGCCGACTTCGTGGCCGTCGAACTTAACATCCTGAGATTGAAACGAAGCGGCCTTGTCCTGCGCTTCCAATACCGCTGCTATGCAAATCGCAACAAGTAATACTGCCAAATTCTTAGTTAGCCATGTCATCCGAAAAACTTGCTCCTTGATGAAGATGGATACAGAACAGGGAGCGGTAGCGACCTGTTGGCTCCAAGTCCACTTACTCCGAGCTACCAGGTCGCTACCGCTCCCTGTTCCGTACCATGGTGTTTACCGCATCAGTATACCTCGCTCGCGCAGATACTGCTTCGCTTCGCCGATAGTGAACTGGCCGAAGTGAAAAATGGAGGCGGCCAGCACCGCGCTAGCGTGGCCTTGATCCAGCGCCTGGTACAAATGTTCCAACGTTCCCGCCCCACCAGAAGCAATGACCGGAATATTAACTGCATCAGCCACAGCTTTGGTGAGTTCAAGATCATAGCCATCCTTGCGCCCGTCGCAATCCATGCTGGTCAGCAGGATTTCGCCCGCGCCCAAATTCGACGCTTGCTGCGCCCATTCAATTGCATCAATGCCCGTCGGCGTACGTCCACCGTGCAAATAGACTTCCCACGATAGCGAATCACCCGGTTCGGCTTTCCTGCGTTTTGCATCAATCGCCACAACGATGCACTGCGCGCCGAACTTCTCCGCGCCTTCGCGGATCAAGTTTGGATTTTGCACTACTGCTGTGTTGACCGAGACCTTGTCGGCACCCGCCATCAGGATTGCGCGAATGTCTTCGACCGAGCGAATGCCGCCGCCGACGGTGAACGGGATAAAGACACGGTCGGCCACGCGGCGAACCATATCGGCAACGATCTCTCGGCGGTCGGATGAGGCAGTGATGTCCAGAAAGACCAGTTCGTCCGCACCCTCGCGATCGTAGCGCGCACCTTGTTCAACGGGGTCGCCGGCGTCAACCAAGTTGACGAAGCTGATGCCTTTGACCACGCGGCCACGGTCTACGTCCAGACAGGGAATGATGCGTTTGGCTAACATTTTCGATAACGGATTCTTAAAGACTGATCTGCTTGACCGAAATCACATGATCGGATTTGGCCAATTCCGCCAGCGTCGCGGCGTCCAGCGCGCTGTCCACCTGATACGCCGACAGCGCTGTGCCGCCTGCTTTGTTACGGCTCAGGTAAAGCTGCGCGATGTTGACACGATGTTCGCCTAGGAAAGTGCCGACGCGCCCGACGACTCCCGGCTGATCGGCGTTTTGTAGCAATAACAACTGGCCTTCCGGCACGGCGTCCAGGCGGTATGAATCAATCGCCACGATGCGCAGTTCGCCTTTGCCGAATAGGGTTCCGGCGACGCGACTGCCCGCCTTGCTATTTTTCACCACGACTTCGATCAGGCTGGCGAAGTCCTGAGCGGTCAGGGCCTTCGATTCGGTCACGTGCAGGCCGCGCTCTTCGGCGATGACCGCCGCGTTGACCTGATTGACGCGGGCGCTGACGCCTTTCAACAACCCGGCCAGGATGGCCTGCGTAACCGGGCGCACGTCAAGTTCCGCCACATCGCCGCTGTAATTGATCTGGACTTCGCTGACCGATTGATTGAAATACTGCGCCTGGAAGCTGCCGAGCTTTTCACCCAGCGTCAGGTAGGGCTGCATAGTCACTAAGGCTTCGGCGCTGACCGCCGGGACATTGACCGCGCCTGCAATCGTGCCGGTGGACAGAAAATCGGCAACTTCTTCGGCAGTCGTGATCGCGACGGAATCCTGCGCTTCAGTGGTCGAAGCTCCCAGATGCGGAGTCATCACAACTTCATCCAGCGTCAGTAGCGGATGGTCTTCGGCAATCGGTTCTTTAACAAATACGTCCAGCGCCGCACCTGCGACCTTGCCCGACTTGATCGCGTTGAACAGTGCTGTTTCATCCACCAATCCGCCGCGCGCGCAGTTGATGATGCGGACGCCGTCCTTCATCTTGGCGAAAGCCGCTTCGCCAATGATGCCGCGTGTTTCATCCGTCATCGGCGTGTGAACCGTGATGAAGTCCGAACGGCGGAACACATCATCCAGATCGCTCAGTTCGATCCCAGCTTTGGTCGCCACTTCCTTGGAGGTGAAAGGATCGTAGGCGACCACCTTCATGCTCAAGCCCACAGCGCACTGCGCGACGATCTTACCGATGTTGCCCAGGCCGATGACGCCCAGCGTTTTGCCGCGCAGTTCGGTGCCCATAAAACTCTTTTTGTCCCATTTGCCGCCTTTCAGCTTCGAATGAGCCTGCGGGATTTTGCGCGCCAGCGACATCATCAGCGAGATGGTGTGTTCGGCGGTGGTCACGCTGTTGCCGCCTGGCGCGTTGACGACGACGATGCCGCGCGCGGTGGCCGCCGGAACATCAATGTTGTCCACGCCGGTTCCGGCGCGACCGATAATTTTTAAGTTATCGGCGGCGGAAATGATGTCGGCGGTGACTTTGGTTTCGCTGCGGACGATCAGGCCCTGGTATTCGCCGATGATGGCCTTCAGTTCTTCCGGCTTCAGACCGGTTTTGACGTCAACCTGGAAGTTTTCGTGGCGGCGCAACAGTTCGACGCCCTGAGTGGAAAGATTGTCGCTAATCAGGATTT
>JBDSAM010000241.1:0-8969 GCA_039922135.1 Blastocatellia bacterium | reverse complement strand
GGCCGGCTCCATCCGCCACGTAGCCCGTCAATCCCTCGATAGCAATGTCGCTGACCGCGCCGCCAACGATGGGTAGCAGACCGCTGACTGCCGGCGAGAAGGTCAAAATCGTAATGCTCGCGCTGTCTGCCCCATCCTTGCGACAACTGAGGGAGAGTGGCATTCCGGCAGAGGCCGGAAGTGACGCGCGGAAACTGCCGTCGGCATCGGCGGCGGTCGAGATGGAGAGATTGAAAGTGGTGTTGACGATGGTCACTTGACTGTTGGCTGGCGCGGCTCCGGCGAAGCCTTGCACCGAGACCAAGCCGCCCGTGTCGGGCGGTCCGGCCAGAATCAGGCGCGCCTGCGGCACTTGGACCAACTCCGACATTTGGGCGGCAACACGACCAACCTCGACTGTTGCAAAACAGAGCGCGCCGGCCAATGCCAGGCGGAACAATAGGCGAAACAAAGTATTCTTCATGATTTCAGACAGAACGATAGATCGCCAGAGCTAAATATGTGGGGATTGATTTATGCCGCGCGAAAGATACGCGCCGGCCGAAGTGTGTGTGCAGCAGGATGAGTGATCGAATAAAGCGAAGGGGAAGTCTTTTAATGTACGTAGCGCATTTAAGCTAAAAAATAACAGTTGGTCAACTTGGCGGGAAGTTAATTAGTGTCCTAACAAAAAATTGCAGCCTGATTAAATGGTGTCAGAACAAGATTTTGCTTTCAGGCTGCGGCCGCACTGGCAAGGTGTAGTCGGATTGTGCTTCAAGTATTTAACGCGGCCCAGGCCGCTTTGTTAGGACACTACCGGAAGTTACCGCGTCAGAGTGCTCTCTTTCAAGCTGTGCCGGAGATTTAGATTGACGCGCGATTTGCCGTTTAGCTACACTCCCGCACGCAATGGTCAGTTACTCACGACAGACAAACGAATACTCACAACAAGGCGAACAAAAACAGTCGACAAATAAAGCTCATTGACCCCCGGCTTAACCTTCGATTGACTCAGATTGACGACACGCGAACTTGGCCCGGTTCTTTTTTTCGTTCCGGGCAAATTTTAAGAACCCTCTCCAGAGTGAGCCATTCTCTCGACAGCGGCGACGAAGCAAAAGGTTCAGATGAGCGCGTTTGTTTCGGCTTGGCGTCTCCGAATGTCGCAACGTCCGGATGGCCCGGCGAAGAGGTTTCACCTGAACGCACTTCGAATATCTTCCGTATTCGTCCCACGTCATTCCTGACTGGCTCTTTGAGCTTGCATTTCTATTCGCACCTCCTGATTCGCAGTCGCATGCAGCCGCAGGCGAAGATGGGAAAAATAAACGTTGTCCCTTGACCCGATCGAGGCCCGGTGGATTTAACCTCATAAGGAAAGCGCATATGAAAAGAACTTCCTCGCAGAAGGCGACGCTGATGAGCTTGGCACTCATCTTATCTTTCGTGGGATTGGCTTATGTGATGGCCGTCCGCGCCGATCTGACCACTCCACTCACAGTCAACGTAACCTACCCGACAACCATCGTCCTCTCCAACCGGATCGAGGGCACTGGCGTGGAGCAGGTCTTCCGGTTGGGCAGTTCGACGGCTGCCGGAACCTTCGCCGGGTTGAACCCGAAAGTCGGGAGTTGCCCGGCCGGCGGGACGTTGCAATTTCTTTCGGGCAACGCGGCCAGCGTCGGGACGAACAATTTCGTTTACGCCATGAAAGTGACCAACGGCGCCGGGTCGAACATTGATCTGGACGCGCTACTGACCGGCCTGTGCCCGAGTCACGCGCCGATCACCAGCGTGGGTTACTGCGATCAGGCGCCGATCAAGCGCCCGACCGCGTCGCTCGAATTGGCGACGGGACTCGATTACTTTTTCGGCATCGGGCAATCCATTCCGCCGGGCCAGCAGAGCACGATTGTGTTTTACACCTCGCCCGACCCGCCCGCGCGCCAGCCCACTTCCATCGGCAGTTCCGGCATCGTTTCGCAAGGGCAGCAGCCGGGCGTGCCTTCCAACCAAACGCCGATTTACGGTGCTTGCCGGACGAACATCACAATCAACAAGGAAATTGCCTGCTCCGCCGCGGGGCCTTTCACGGACGGCCCGCAAACGGCAATCAACGGCGCGCCCATCTTCTATCGCATTACGGTCAGGAACGACGGCGCAACAATGCTCGACAACGTCGTCATCAGCGACTCGAAATTAAAAGCCGGGGGCATTCTGACAGGCGACTTCACGTTCCCCGTCGGGCCGGGGCAATTAGCTCCGGGCGAGATGGTGCAGCGTGTCTTCGGCCCCTTCACGGCCACTACCGGCGTCGGAGTGCCGGGCGTTTCGATCAACGGCGTCAACACGGCCACGGCCACGGCTGATTATTTTATTCCTGATCAGGCTGGCATGCCGTCGGGGCAGACCTTCAACGTCAGCGCCACTGACAACGTAACGCTCAACGTCATCGCGGCTCCCAGCGTGACGTGCCAGACGACGGTCACGCCGACATCGTTTGCCGCTTTGCCCGTAACGCTCAACTACACGCTCAAAGCGACCAACACTGGCCCAACAGATCTAACGCTGATCATCAACGATACCAAGTTGAAACCGATAATTGACGCGCCGCCCGCCGGCATCACCATCAATTCGGTGACGGTTCAGGGTGGAGCGGGTTTCGCTGCCGGCACACTTACCGGTGTCAATAAACTTCCGGCCAATTTCGCCGTGGTCAATCAGACGGGCGGCGTAAACACCATGGCACAGGTCAACATCTCGCTCACCGTGACGTCGCTCGCCGGGTTCGCGGCGCTGGCTGACGGCGCGACTCCGCCGAATTCGACGAAGTCAACCAATCAGATGACGGTTACGGGCACGGTGACGAACTTTACGGGCTGCCCCGGACCGAACGTCACCGCTACCTGCACAAGTATGGCAATGGTGACGTTCACGCCATCTTGCTCATTGACGTTGGCCAAGAGCGTTGCCTGCGGCACGAATCCTGCGCCCGGCGACTTCGCCACGACCATCACGGCCATCAAGGGCGCGGCGCTGGTCTACCGTTACGTCGTCACCAATACCGGCGGCGATGCAATCAATGGCGTGGTGATTACGGACAATCGCGTCACCAGCCCGTCATTCAATGTCGGCACCCTGGCGCCGGGTGCGAGCGTTACTGTCAACGTCGCCACGACCGCGCCCGCCATCGCCGGCCCGTTGACCAACACGGCTTCGGCGACAGGCTCCTGCGCCACCACCGGCACGCCGACCTCAACCGCCAACGTCAATGCCACGGTTAGCGTGCTCGACCCGCAGATCAACTGCGACAAAACCGTCAACGGCGTCAAGAACCTCACGAACTACACGCCGGGCACTGCGCTGACCTATACGCTGACCGCCGGCAACGCGGCTTCGAGCGGCGTCAATGTCAATCTGGTAGTTGATGATGCGAAGGTCAGAACTCTGCCGGGCGTTACTTGTAAGTTGCCCGATAACACGCCGGTCACTTTGCCCTTCACCTTCAGCAACGTGCCGCCCGGGCAGACGCGCTCGCTTTCGTGCGGAGTGACCTTTGCGACTGAGGCGGCTTTCACGGCCGCCGCCGGTGGCGGCACGACGTTTACCAACACGTTGCAAGTCAATGGCGCACTCACGCCGGGCCAGGCCTTCTGCGCGGGCGGCGTCACGCTGCCGCTGCTGACATGCCAGTCGCAGGCAAGCGTAACCATTCAGCCGCAGCAGCAGCCGCCGCCGAACGACGTCTGCATCATTCGCACACCATGTGTAGAGCCGAACTGTGCGCCGCCCGGCCCAGGGGTGCCTTACCCGGCGACTTCGGAAGTCAGTGATCAGAAGGCAGGATCGCTGCTCGTCTACAATCTCTACAGTTCGGACATTACCGATCCGCTTCACGAAAACACTGCCATCAACCTGACCAACACCGGAGCGAACTCGGTTTTCGTGCATATGTTCTTCGTCGATGGGACTTCCTGCTCAGTCGCCGATAATTTCATCTGCCTGTCGCCCAATCAGACGGTGCGCATACTGGCTTCGGATATTGATCCGGGAACGATGGGATACGTGGTTGCTCTGGCGGTGGACGCACAGGGCTGCCCACTGAGATGGAACTATCTGATCGGCGACGAATACATCAAGCTCGCTTCGGGGCATCAGGCCAATCTCGGCGCTGAGGCCTTCTCGGCGCTCTTTAGCGGGACACTGCCGACCTGCGATGCGCTGTCCAGCACGGCCACGCTCAACCTTGACGGCATTGACTACAACCGCGCTCCGCGCACGCTGGCGCTCGACAGCCTGGGCAGCTTCGCCGACAACAATTCCACACTGCTGGTGCTCAATCGCATTGGCGGAGATTTGGGGATCGGCGTGCCCGCGCTCGGCCCCATCTTCGGCCTCGGCTACAACGATTCGGAAAACAGCGTCAGCTTCAGCTTCACTGGCGGCGGCTGCCAGTTCAAGCAGTTGCTCTCCAACTCCTTCCCGCGCACAGTGCCGCGACTGGGCACCTTCATCGGCAGCGGGCGCACGGGCTGGATGAAGTTCCAGGGCGGCGCTGCATACGGCCTGCTCGGCGCGGCCATCAACTTCAATAACAACCTGCTCGGATTCAATCATGGACACAACCTGCACAAGCTGACGCTCAACGCCGCAGTCAGTCTGACCGTGCCGGTGATCGTGCCGAGCAGGCGCTGAAATTGATCAGGATGAGATAAAGCGGCAATGAGGTTGTTGTCGCAGGAAAGACCTGGCTGATTATCGTGACGGAGCGTGGAGAAGAATCGCGCTCCGTCACGATTTCAAAATCTTTTCGCCCGCGCTTCAATGCGAAGAATGCGACAGCCTTGTCAAACCACAATCGTCACCGATTGTTTCATCGTGGATTCGACTTCGTTCGGTTCTTTCGGTACGCCGGAAGTAATCACTTCAAAACCATTTTCCGTCACCACCACATCGTCTTCGATCCGCACACCTATATTGAAGAATTCTTCCGGCACATTGTCAGCACCGGCTGCGATATAAACACCCGGTTCAACGGTGAAGACCATGCCCGGTTCCAGCGTGCGCCAATCGTCGTCCAGTTTGTAGCGGCCCACGTCATGCACATCCATTCCCAGCCAATGGCCAGTGCGATGCATGAAGAATTTTTCGTAGGACTTCTTTTCGACGTTGTCTTTCAGGCTGCCTGAAAGCAGGCCAATGTCAATCAATCCTTGGGTGACGACATCCACGCAGTGTTCGTGCAGCTTCATAAAGCCGACTCCGGGTTTGACCATTTGAATGACAGACTGGTTGGCGTTAAGGACGACTTCGTAAACGGCCTGCTGGGCTTTAGTGAATTTGCCGTTGGCAGGGAAGCTGCGCGTGATGTCGCCGGAAAAGACGTTGTATTCGGCACCCGCGTCAATCAGCACCATATCGCCGTCTTTGATCTGATCGTTGTTGGTGTTGTAGTGCAGGATCGTTGTATTGAAGCCGGAACCGACAATCGAAGGGTAGCCGACGCCAGTCGCGCCTTTTTTGCGGAAGACATATTCGACAATGGCTTCAAGTTCGTATTCGTACATTCCGGGCTGGCAATGCTTCATTGCGGCGACGTGGCCTTCGGCGCTGATGGCGGCAGCGCGGCGCAGGTTGTTCAAATCCTCTTCGCCTTTACGCAGTCGCATTTCGTGGGCGATGGTAATGGGATCAATGATTGTTGTCGGAGCGTAGACGCCGCCGCGAATCTTTTCGCGAATGTGTTTGATCGTAGCGATGACTTTCAGATCGAACGTCTGGTTCTGGCCGAAGCGGTAATAGAGTTTGTGGACGTTTTGCAGATACTTCGGAAGGATGTCATTGATCTGCGCAATGTCATACGCGGCATCAGCGCCGTATTCACGGATCGCGCCTTCAACGCCGGTGCGAATACCTGTCCAGATTTCTTCTTCGCGTTTGCGCGGGCGGACGAACAGCACATATTTATGTTCGGGATGCGAGGGCGCGACAACGGCCACGCAATCGGGTTCGTTCAACCGCGTTAAGTAATAAAAGTCCGTATCCTGGCGGAATTCGAAATCGGTATCCTGGTTGCGACGGATTTCATTTGCGCTGGCAAAGACGGCGACGCTGGAAGGCTCCATCTTTTCCAGAAACTCAGTCAGACGAGTTGGTCTCATTCGTTGCTCCTTAAATTTAGAAGGGTGATGATGTTGAAGCGCGCGCAGTATAAATCAGCGCCGCGAAATGTAGCGAGCGGTTCATACAATCAGACATTTTTCTGTAACCGCACCCGGTATTGCCTGCGTATTTATTCGCGATTTCACGATTTGGTTAATCCAGCGAGTCGCGGTAAGCTTTACTCTGCAATCACAAACCTCCTTCATAAACGAGACCAAAAACTATGCAATTACCCAAAACGCTGCGGCGCGTCGTCGTCACTGGCATCGGCTGTGTCACTCCCATCGGCATCGGCAAAGAACAGTTCTGGCAATCTATCAGAGAAGGCCGTAGCGGCGTCAGCCGCATCACGCGCTTTGAGGTAGAGGATTTACCAGTGCAGATTGCGGCGGAGGTCAAAAACTTCGATTCTGACCAATTCATCTCGCCCAAAGACCGACAGCATGTTTCGCACGCTGTCGCTTATGCAATTGCGGCTGCCGAGCTGACCTTTGCTGACGCAGGGCTACAGCCGCGCGAGATGACGCTGGATGAAAAGCGCGACATCGGCATTGTGCTGGGCAGCGGTGGCGCGTCGTTGGGCTTCCTCGAAAAACAATATCGCTACTATTTCGCAAACGAAGCTAAGCGCGCCAGCATTTACACGGTCCCGACTGCAACGCCCGGCTCCTTGCCAAGCGAGCTTTCGATGCCATTTGGCATTAAAGGCTTCAGCCATTTGGTTTCGACGGGGTGTACCTCTTCGACCGACGCGATTAATTACGCCGCCCAAAACATTGCGCTGGGACGCATCAATACGGTTCTTGCGGGCGGAGTGGACGCGCCATTGGTGCACAGCTTTATGCTAGGCTTCTGCGTAATGAAGGTGGTGACCCCATCATGGAATAACGACCCTACGCGCGGTTCGCGCCCGTTCAGCCGCGACCGCGACGGGTTTGTGCTGGGCGAGGGCGGATACCTGTTCGTGTTGGAAGAACTGGAGCACGCGTTGAATCGTGGCGCGCGCATTTATGCTGAGATCGCCGGGTATGGTTCGACCTGCGACGCGCACCACCGCGTGCAGCTTGACGAAAGCGGCATCGAACCGGCGCGCGCGATGGCACTGGCAATGGCCGATGCGGGCGTCCAGCTCGAAGAGATTGACTACATCAATCTGCATGGCACTTCGACGCGATTAAACGACCGCATCGAAACGCGAGCAGTCAAGAATGCTTTCGGCGATCTGGCGTATAAGATTCCAATGAGTTCGACCAAGTCTATGATCGGCCATCCACAGGGTGCTTCAGGGGCGGCCGGACTGATGGCGACGATTGGCGGTATGACGGGAGGCTTTGCGCCGCCGACGATCAACCTGGACGAAACCGATCCCGAATGCGATCTGGATTACGTGCCGAATGCCGCGCGCCCTGCCGACATCAGAGTTGCGTTGTGCAATTGCATCGGCTTCGGGTCAAAGAATTCAGCGCTGGTGGTCAAGAAGTTTGAGAGCTAAGGAATGGAGCAGAATCAAAGTTTCCAATTCAACGCAGAGGCGCTGAGAACATAGAGGAAACGCAGAGATACGGATGAAAATCTCTGCGTAATCTCTGCGGTACTCTGCGGTGAAAGTGTCAGCCAGGTAGCTTTATTCCCAAATCATTCCTGAATTGGAACAACCGAAACTGAATCCAATCCACATCAGACCAAGAGGAGATGGCACCAATGCAGACATCGAAGCGCAAAGTTTATGACGCGATTGTCGTCGGTTCGGGAGCGACCGGCGGATGGGCAGCGAAAGTCTTAACCGAACGGGGCCTGAGCGTGCTGGTGCTGGAAGCCGGACGCCAGCTTGACGAAGCGAAGGACTTCCGCGAGCACACCTTCCCGTACGAATTGAAATATCGCGGCTTGGTGTCAGGCGCGAAATATGCGCCGCGCCAGCCGATCCAATCGAAATGTTATGCGGCCAATGAGTATGGGCATCATTTGTTCGTGGATGATGTTGACAACCCGTATACCACGCCTGAAGACAAACCGTTCTGGTGGATTCGCGGGCGGCACGTCGGCGGGCGTTCAATCACCTGGGGGCGGCAGTCGTACCGGATGAGCGATTACGATTTCAAAGCCGCCGATCGCGATGGGTACGGCCAACCGTGGCCGATCAGCTACAAAGACCTTGAACCCTACTACAACCAAGTCGAAGACTTTGTCGGCATCAGCGGTTCATACGAAAATCTGCCGCAACTGCCCGACAGCAAATTCCTGCCGGCGATGAAGATGACCTGCGGCGAACATCTGCTGAAAAAGTCCGTTGAATCGAAATGGAAAGACCGCAAGGTCATCATCGGCCGCGCTGCGATCCTGACCAAACCGCATCAGGGCCGCGCTGCCTGCCACTGGTGTGGCCACTGTGACCGGGGTTGTACGACGCATTCGTATTTCAGCAGTCCTGGTTCAACCCTGCCTGCTGCCGCCAAAACAGGCCGCATGACGCTGAAACCTAACTCAGTCGTCCGCGAACTGATCGTGGACACCAACACCGGCAATGCCAAAGGCGTCCGCGTCGTCAATCAATTGACCAAACAAGAACGCGAAGAGTACGCCAAGGTGGTAGTACTGTGCGCTTCGACGCTGGAATCCACCCGCATCCTGCTTAACTCGAAATCGCGGCAGCATCCAAATGGTTTTAGCAATTCGTCAGACGCGCTGGGTCGTTATCTGATGGATCATATGTATTCGATTAGCGCGGGGGGCATCGTGCCGCAGCTCTTTGGCAGCGAATATGATTTTTCCGACGGGCGCGCCAACGGCATTTACGTTCCCCGCTTCCGCAACATCACGGACAA
>JBDSAM010000240.1:0-5863 GCA_039922135.1 Blastocatellia bacterium | reverse complement strand
TCCGGATTAAGCTCACCCTTGAGCTACGGCGTGGCGACGATGGCGTTTTTGCTCATGCTGCGAGCCAGGCTCAGCCCGGTCTTTATTATCTTCGGCTGCGGGCTGCTGCAATGGGCGGTATCGCGCGGACTGATAGGCTGGCTGCATATCTAACGCAGTACGGGGAGCGCGATTAACCTGAGCTTCCCGGAAGAGATATTCTGCCGAACAGGCAGGTCGCCCACGCTTCCCGTACTGCAACAATTCTGATGAATAATTTCCTGACTGCGTCACAACTTGCGGTCTACGATCGTGATGGCTTTCTGATCGTTGAAAACTTCGCCTCGCGCGATGAATGCGAACGCCTGAAACAGCGCGCCGAACAGTTGGTCGAGGAGTTTGACCCACAAGGCGTCATTTCGATCTTCACGACCAAAGAGCAAACGCGAGCCAGCGATGATTACTTTCTGGAATCGGGCGACAAGGTGCGCTTCTTTTTTGAAGAACATGCTTTTGCGCCGGATGGCAGCCTGCGCCAGGGCAAGGAGCGTTCGATCAACAAGATCGGCCACGCGCTGCATGACCTTGATCCGGTGTTCGATCAATTTTCGCGCAAGCCTGAATTAGCATCGGTGGCCTGCGATCTCGGCTACACGCAGCCGTTGTTGCTGCAATCCATGTACATCTTCAAACAGCCGAACATCGGCGGCGAAGTGACCTGTCATCAGGATGCGGCGTTTTTATACACAGAGCCACTGACGGTCACCGGCTTCTGGTTCGCATTAGAAGACGCGACGCAGGAGAACGGCTGTTTGTGGGCGATTCCCGGCGGACACAAATTGGGATTGAAGAAAAGATTCTCACGCGCCGAAGGCGGCGGGACAAAAATTGAAGCCCTGGACGATGCGCCGTGGCCGGACGGTCTGCTGGCGCCGCTGGAAGCGCGGGCAGGCACGCTGGTCATTCTGCACGGCCTGTTGCCGCACATGAGTTACGCCAATCGTTCGCCGAAATCACGCCACGCCTACGCGCTGCACGTGGTTGATGACGCGGCCATGTATCCGGCGGACAACTGGCTGCGGCGTAATGCGCAGATGCCGCCGCGTGGATTTTAGCTTTTCCATTGCGCTGCCCGACGATCTGAGCGTTCCGCGCGGACAGTCCGAACAATTCAATCGTCAAACGATTGAACAGGCAAAAGGCCAGCAGCATCCCGCAAGCCATCTGACCTATCAACAGTCTTGACGCTGATGGGCGATAATCGTAATTTACCGAGCGGTCAGTTGAGTTCGTCCCAAATATCCATCAATTATTCCAGAATAAGGAGCATCCGCTATGAGTGAGCTTGTGTCGTTAACCAAAGACGGCGAGATCGGCGTCATCACCGTCAATAATCCACCCGTCAATGCACTGAGTCCCGGAGTGCCAGAAGGCATTGCCGCAGCCATCGCCGAAGTCACGAAAGACGATTCGATCAAAGGCGCGGTTATGATCGGCTCGGGTCAGACCTTTATTGCCGGGGCGGACATCAAAGAGTTCGGCAAGATCACTTCTGGGCAACGCCGGGAAGGCATCAACTTTCTGGACGTCATCAAATCCATTGAAGATTGTCCGAAGCCAACCGTCGCCGCCATTCATGGCACGGCCTTCGGCGGCGGGCTGGAAGTGGCAATGGGGTTTCATTACCGCGTCGCCATTGCGTCAGCCCAAGTCGGCCAGCCCGAAGTCAAACTTGGGATCATCCCCGGCGCTGCCGGAACTCAGCGGTTGCCGCGATTGGCAGGCATCGCCAAAGCCGTGCAGATGTGCGCAGACGGCAATCCGATACCAGCGAAAGAAGCATTGGCTGTCGGCATTGTGGATCGAATTGTTGATGGCGATCTGCTGACAGGAGCAATCGCTTTCCTACGTGAAAAGATTGCCAGCGGCGAACAGCCGTCAAAGACGCGCGAACGAAATGAAAAGCTGGGCGACGCGGCGACGAACGCGCCGATCTTTGAGGCCGCGCGCGCCCAAGCCAAAAAGACCGGGCGTGGATTGATGGCTCCGCTGGCCGCGATTGATGCTGTCGAAGCGGCGACCAGGCTTTCGTTCGATGAAGGCGTCGCGCGCGAACGGGAACTGTTCAATCAATGCCTTTTCTCTGATCAATCCAAAGCGATGATCCACGTCTTTTTCGGCGAACGTGAAGTGCAGAAGATTCCCGGCATCGGCAAAGATACGCAGCAGATCGAGATCAAAAAAGCCGCCATCATCGGCGCAGGCACCATGGGCGGCGGCATCGCGATGAATTACGCCAATGCAGGCATCCCCGTAATTCTGAAAGAGACAACGCAGGAAGCCCTGGATCGCGGCGTGGCCATCATTCGCAAGAACTATCAGAACTCCGTCAACAAAGGCCGCTTCCCGCAGGAAGTGATGGACAAGCGGATGGCATTGATTACGCCGCAGCTAAGCTACGATGGATTTGAAGAAGCCGACATCATTACTGAAGCCGTGTTTGAAGGAATGGCGCTGAAGAAGGAAGTTTTCGGCGAATTGGATAAGATCGCCAAGCCGGGCGCGATTCTGGCGTCGAACACTTCGACGCTGGATGTTGATGAAATCGCGTCGGCAACGTCGCGCCCCGAATGGGTGATCGGTCATCACTACTTCAGCCCGGCCAACGTAATGCGCTTGCTGGAAATTGTGCGCGGCCAAGCGACCAGCAAAGAAGTGATTGCGACTTCGATGAACCTGGCAAAGAAGCTAAAGAAGGTAGGTGTGCTGGTCGGCAACTGTTATGGCTTCGTCGGCAACCGGATGCTGCATCAGTACGGGCGCGAAGCGCAGTTTCTGGTCGAAGAAGGCGCAAAGCCGCAGGACGTGGACGGCGCGTTATACAAATTCGGTTTTGCAATGGGGCCTCTGGCCGTGGGTGATCTGGCGGGCTTGGATGTTGGATGGCGCATTCGCAAAGAGTTCAAGCATCTGGAAAAGGCCGGCATCCGCCGCCCGCTGGTGGCTGACTTGCTTTGCGAGATGGGCCGTTACGGACAGAAGACGGGCGCGGGCTGGTACAAATACGACGAGAACCGCAAACCGCAGCCCGATCCGGAAGTCGAACGATTAATCGCAGAGGTTACCACTGAAGCCAACATCCCGCGCCACGCCGTGACCGACGAAGAGATCGTCGAACGCACGCAATACGCGCTGATCAACGAAGGCGCGAAGATTCTGGAAGAAGGGATTGCATTGCGCGCCGTTGACATAGACATCGTCTACATCAGTGGCTACGGCTATCCGGTGTGGCGCGGCGGGCCAATGTGGTATGCGGACACGGTCGGCTTGCAGAAAGTTTATGACCGCGTGTGCCAGTTTTATGAAGAGCACGGCGAGGTGTGGACGCCCGCGCCGCTGCTGAAACAACTGGCGGAAGATGGCAAGACCTTCGCGGAGTTTGATAAAGAGAAGACATCAACAGGGCGGCAGTGAACATCCTTCACAGCTTATTTCCTTAGGTCATCCAGAAGGCCGCTCAAGGGCATGTCGTATGCTGCTTTTGAGCGGCCTGTGGCGGTAGCTTGGAGGGCGATATGGATATTGATTCGTTCCTGCTGGAAGATTACAAGCAGAAGGTCGCCTATCTTACGGCCCACTTCGGCAGGATGTGGAATCGCTTCAATTACTTTGTGGTGTTGGAGTCAGCGCTCACGGGATTTCTGTTGAACAATAAACTGTGGAATAACGCCGTCTACTTCGCTCTGACTGAAATGCTTCTGTCTCTTATTTGGTGGAGTCTTGGCGCGCAGGATCGGTTTCTGGTCAAGCTATACCGTGATGCTGTCAAAGATGCCGTGGAAAGAATCAAAAAGCGGCTGCCAGCAGGCCAAGCCATCCTGGAAGGGGATTACAGATATGTCGGCGAGACGGGCGAGGAATTGGCCGCGCAATCAAAATACCCCTTCGAGTGGTATTCAATAAAGTTCAGCGTTACCAAATTGGCCGCGATCATTCCTTTCATCCTCTTTCTCGGCTGGTCAGCCGCTTTTCTCGTCCTTCTTTACTTCAAGCTATTTGGGTAAGCAGGTATCAACTGAGGATCATCATGGAGATAGCAATTTTGTTGTTTGAGCGATTAACAGCGCTCGACGCCATCGGGCCGTACGAAGTACTCAGCCGTATTCCAAATTCAACGATCAAGTTCGTCGCCAAAGAAGCCGGAGCTGTGCGTACCGATGTTGGCAGTCTGGCGCTGGTGGCCGATTACTCGCTTGATCAAGTCTCACAGCCCGACATCCTCGTTGTGCCGGGCGGGCCGGGGCAAACGGCGTTAATGGAGGATGAAGCTATTTTGAGTTGGGTTCGCCGAGCGCACGAAACATCCAAATGGACAACTTCGGTTTGCACTGGCTCGCTAATTTTAGGCGCGGCTGGATTGTTGAAAGGCTTGAAAGCAACAACACACTGGCTGGCGTATGACGCGCTGGAAAGCCTGGGTGCCCAGCCGACTGAACAGCGTGTAGTGATTGAAGGCAAAATCATTACGGCGGCGGGCGTGTCGGCTGGGATTGATATGGCCTTAACGCTGGTCGCGCGCGAATGCGGCGAGCAAACAGCGCAATCCATTCAACTGGGCATCGAATACGATCCGCAACCGCCGTTCGACAGTGGTTCGCCAGCGAAGGCTCCCGCCGAAATCGTCGAACGATTGCGCAGCCGCAGCCGATTCATCCTGAACTGACTGCCACTGTCTCAGAATTCAAACGCCTGACACGCCAACACTGCATTTTCGCGAATGCAGTGTTGGCCGTTTTGTTTTTAGCGGGGTTCGCTCGAAGGCGGAACAACGCCCTTCAACCGCATGTAGACAGCCATGTAGCCGTACTCTTCGTTCGAGTGAGAGACCAGGCCGGCCAGCACACCGACGCGCGAACGCTGACGGTTTCCCATCGTTACCATTTCAACGGCCTTGGCATCGGTCAGCGAATCCAGAACCTTGTCACAGAAGCTGAATGATTCTTTCAGCGCTGCGACCAGATCGGCCTTGGTTTTTTTCGAAGCGGCGTTGACGGCTTTTGGCTCGCCATTAAGCGCGGAGCAAGTGCGCGCCTGCGAATCGGCGACATGTGCTATCAATTCGCCAAATGTGCGCACATCTGGGGTGGCTTTGAAGCTATAGTTATCTTCCGGCATTTTCTCGGCCATCTTTGTCAGGTTGTTCTTGACGCCGGTGTACATCTGTTTGATTTCCGCGCTGACGGGATTGGCCGTTGGCGCAGCCTGTGCTGGTGGGGCGCTCTGCGCGGGCTGTGGATTCTGTGCATAGAGCGTGCAGGCGCTGGCGAGCACGACAACGATTAAAGTCATAGCATAACGATTCATGGTCGGTTCCTCTCTGGTTATGGTGGTTAATCAAAATCGCCAGATGAAATAGGGTTACTGATTCATCCGGCCCAAGTGGATAGGGAGAAAGTAAAAGCAAATGGATTATTCCGTGCCTAGATAAACATAGCGCAGCACAAACAACGCTGCCAAGACGTAGGTCAGCGGACTGGCTTCGCGCCAGCGGCCAGTCAGCACTTTCAGCAGCGGGTAAAAGATAAAACCTAATGCCAAGCCGTTGGCGATTGAAAACGTCAGCGGCATCGCCAGGATTGTCAGGAAGGCTGGAATGCCTTCTGTCAAATCATCCCAGTCAATTGTTTTGACGGCGCTGATCATCAGCGCGCCGACGATGATCAATGCGGGCGCGGTGGCAATCGGCGGAATCGCCCCGGCAATCGGCGAAAAGAACACGGCCAGCAGAAAGAGCAACGCGACCACCACCGGCCCCCAACCACCTCTTTTCACTTCATCCATTCAAAAACCTGGTAATGCTCTCCGTTCATGCCCAGTTTGGTAT
>JBDSAM010000239.1:0-7469 GCA_039922135.1 Blastocatellia bacterium | reverse complement strand
GATTGCCGCCGTCTTCCTGTTCGGCGTTTTCTGGAAACGGATCAACGGGCAGGGAGCGATTGCTTCTTTGCTGACAGGATTCGTGATTGGCGCGACGCGTTTCATTCTTGAAGTTGTATATGCCGGTCAGCAGCTTTCTGGCTTTCTGGAATTTTTCGTACGGGTAAATTTCCTGCATTTTGCAGTGCTGATGTTTGCCATCTGCGTCGTGGTGCTGATCGTCGTCAGTTTGCTGACGCCTGCTCCAGCGGCGAGCAAAGTCGCCGGACTGACTTTCCAAACGATCAAAGAGAAGATTGACATGGGCGATGTTGGATCGGAAAGCATTCTTGAAATTCCGGTGAAACCCGAATCGCCAATTCAGCGGAAGATCAATCTGGCTTTGGCGGGTGTATTGATCGTCACGATAATTTCCTTGTGGATCTACTTTGCTTAAAAGCCAATACCACGCGTGAGCAAGCCGTTGTTCTGCTGCGGCAGTCTTGGCGTGAAAGCCGTTATGGCCATTTGCGGTTGGTAATGGATTTTTACGTGCCATTCCGGCTGTTCCGCCTGTGGCTTGATGATGGGAAACAAAAAACAGAATTGCTGATGGCGATTGATGCTGTTATTGGCGGGCTTGATCCTTACTCGTTTCCTGAAGTCCCAAGCGCCGAAGAACTGGGCATCATTAAGACCGTGCGGAGCGCTCCTTCGATTGTAAATGAAAAGCACGCGTTGAAACTGCTGGAAGAAAAATTGAAACGGGAAGCTTTTCGGAAAGGCTTCTTCAAGCTTGGCGAATTGAAGGTCGGAGGTGAACAGATCGCCGATTTCCATTTGCCGTATTGGGTCGGCATCTTCGAACGCAATGAGCAAGCGCATCTGGAAGTGATTGATGCCGTGCGCGGGCGGTTGGAAGGCGCGAAGCTGCGCGAGATCATCACTGACTGGTTCAAAAAATCTGGTTCAAAAAACAATGCTGAATTTGTCTGATTTGAGGGAACAGTTTCGGCAGCTTTACGGAGGCGAGCCGCGCGTTTTTTCCGCGCCCGGCCGGGTCAATTTGATTGGGGAACATACCGATTACAACGACGGATTTGTGCTGCCGATGGCGATTGACCAGCGTACGTATGTGGCCGTCGAGCCGCGCGAAGATGCCATCATTCGCTGCGCTTCGGAAGATTTCGACGGGCAAATTGAGTTTGAATTGAAGCCCGATCTGAAGCCCGGGACCGATTGGGCTAATCACGTGCGCGGCATGGCTGCCTGCTTGCTGCGCGACGAATCCACCCTGCGCGGCGCAAACCTGTTAATTTCCAGCGAAGTTCCGCTTGGTTCCGGCCTGAGTTCCTCCGCCGCGCTGGAAATCTCAGTCGGTTTAGCAATGCTGAAGATCTCGGGACAGTCCGTTGATCCGCCAAATGGCTTAATTGATCTGGCGCTGGCCGCACAGCGCGCCGAGCATGAATTCGCCGGGACACGCAGCGGCATTATGGATCAGTACATCGCTGCCTTGGGCATCGCCGGCCACGCGCTGCTGATTGACTGCCGCAGCCTGGAATACACAGCCGTGCCGATTGACCTGGGCATAAATAAAGACGGGGCCCGCATCGTGGTTTGTAATTCAATGGTTAAGCATGATCTGGCGGCGAGCGAATACAACACGCGCCGCGCGGAATGCGAAGAAGCCGTCCGGCGGCTGGCCCTTCATCTGCCTAGCATTCGGGCGCTGCGTGATGTTGAACTTGATGAATTTGATTTATGGGCGGATTCCTTGCCTGACGTGATTCGGCGTCGTGCCAATCACGTGCTTACCGAAAATGAGCGCACGCTGGCGGCGGTTGAAGCACTTAAGAAAGGCGATCTAACTCAATTCGGCAAATTGATGTATTCCTCGCACGAAAGCTTGCGCGAAGATTATGAAGTCAGTTGCCGCGAGCTGGACTTGTTGGTTGAAATCGCCAGGCAATGCGCAGGCGTCTACGGTGCGCGAATGACAGGAGGAGGATTTGGAGGATGCACGGTTAATCTGGTTGTCGCCAGCCAGATGGAATCCTTCATCTCCTCAATCACCGAAACTTATAAACGCAAGACTGGTTTAATACTGCAGTGTTACGTTTGCCAGGCATCAGATGGGGCAAGGGAAGAGCACCAGTAAGCCGGAACCGCTAGAATTGTTATTCCTGATTGGGCACTTTGTTATTACGGCGTGACCAATCGGGTACACAGAAACTAAGCCATGTTACTCGATGGTAATGTAACCAGACATTTGTGTGCCGCATTGTTGGTGGCTTGGCTGGTGCCTGGCCATTTCTCTTCAGCGCAGGTTTTATACGACGCCGCCGGATATATGGACCAGTCACCCAAAAAATGGGAGCAGGAGCGTGAGCGAGCCTATAACCGCCAACAGTTCACCAAAAACTTCCGCGACCTGCAGCTTCTCGGTCAGAACTTGTTGAAGGAGCACGAAGCCAATCGTCTTACGTCGGAACGGTTAGCCAAAGACAGCAAATCAATCAATAAATGCGCGAAGACATTGAGGTCGCTGACTGCGCTGGGCAGTTTGGCGCTGCCGCTAAAGATCAATAAGGATATAACTACGCCGAAACAATACGACGAATCAATTCGTCGTCTGGCTAAACACATTTGGGACTTTGCGCATAATCCAAATCTTCAGAACAGCAAGGTTTTCGATACCGAACAGGCTAAACGCGCGCAGTCGGATTTGCTGGCGATTATTGATCTCTCAAAAGCAATTGAAGACAAAGCCAAAGGGTATTCGTCTAGCATCACTCAGACGCAATAATTCAACTTAACTATCGTCGCTTTTCTGCGTTACGATCTAGATAATCAAGCAAAATATTCGACATTAATTTTACGCCGATCACCAAGCTCTCCTCGTCCGCGTCAAACTCAGGCGTATGAACCATTGCCGTAATCCCCTTCAACTTGTTGCCTACGCCAAGGAAATAAAAGAACCCTGGAATCACTTTCTGGTATGCCGAGAAATCTTCTGCTCCCATCTGGGGCAGGGGAAAAGTCACATTCTTTTCGCCAAGGATGCGCTTCATTATTGGCAGCGTAGCTTCAACCAATGCCGGGTCGTTATAAGTAACCGGATTGTTATTTCCAAACTCCAGTTCATAGCTTGCGCCGTAAGCCGATGTTATTCCGGCCAGCGTCTGTTTCATCATCTCCATTGCTTTTGCGCGGACTTCTTCGTTGAGAGTGCGCATGGTGCCTTCCAGTTTTACTTCATCGGTGATGATATTGAACCGGTTGCCGCCGTGGATACTGCCGAGCGTGATCACTAATGGCTCCTGCGTATTGATGCGGCGGCTGCGAATGGTTTGCAGCGCAGTGACGCATTCGGCTGCGACGACGACCGTATCAATCCCGTCGTGTGGATACGCGCCGTGAACTTTTTTGCCGCGAAGGGTGATTGAGAAGCGGTCTGACGATGCCATCGCCGGGCCGGAGTTCACACCGATTTGGCCGACTTCGATGTTCGGCATGACGTGCAGGCCAAAGATGGCCGACGGGCGCGGATTATCCAGGCAGCCTTCCTCGATCATCAGCGGAGCGCCACCGCGCTCGCCCACAGGGGGGCCTTCTTCTGCAGGCTGAAAGATGAATTTGATTGTGCCGTGAATGCGGTCGCGCATCTTGCTCAGCACTTCGGCGACCCCCAGTTCAACGGTCATATGCAGATCGTGGCCACAGGCGTGTTTGACACCAGGGTTTTTTGATTTATAGGCCACATCAAGCGTTTCCTGGATCGGCAGCGCGTCCATATCGGCTCGCACGGCCACTACTCCGCCCGGCAGTTTTCCTTTTAACAAAGCAACGACGCCGTGTTTGCCGATGCCTGTCTTGACCTCATCCAGCCCCAGCGCGCGAAGCCTTTCGGCTACTACTTTTGCGGTTCGTTCCTCGCGGTTGGATAGCTCCGGATTGACGTGGAAATCGCGTCGCTGTTCGATTAATTTCTGGCGCAGGCCTTCTGCCGCGCGTGCTATCTCCTGCTCGCGGATGTCATCCGCCGCATTCACGCCCGGCAGCCATTTCGTTACAAAAATAACTACCGCCGCAAACAAAGCCATAGACACGGCAAGAGTAAGTTTTACCTTCATGAATCGCCTCCGTTTGTATAGTTGAAGCTCTGAATAGATTTTCTAATTGGCGCAGGCACGGTACAGGATGGTTTGGAGGCCGGTCAACTGATGAGTTGTTGGACAAACTCGACCTTCCCGGCAACAATGAAAATCCCGTGCTTGAGGTACGACAAACTGAAGCTTGTCGTTGACCTCGCAAGCACGTAGATCCACGAACTACGACAAATTGAAGTTTTGTCGTACCTTTTTCGAGGAGATGAGTGTGGCAGTGTTCAAAGACATTCTTTACGACATAAAAGGTAGCGTGGCATTTATTACGCTGAATCGTCCTGACAAACGCAATGCGTTAAATGACCAACTTCTAAGGGAATTGCATGTGGCGATTGTTGCGGCTGAAGCGAATGAACAGGCCCGTGTGATTGTGCTTGGCGGCGCGGGAAAGGATTTCTGCGCTGGCGCTGATCTGTTGCAACTGGAAAAATCCGCGCAGGCTTCGATTCTGGAAAATATTGATGGCGCGTCGCAGATGGCGAATTTATTCCTTGAGATGCGCCGACTGAAGAAACCGATTATCGCCGCCGTTCACGGGCGCGCGCTCGCCGGGGGGGCAGGCTTGGCTTCGGCTTGCGATATGGTAATTGCGGCGCGGTCGGCCAGTTTTTGTTACACCGAAACGCGGATCGGTTTTGTGCCCGCCATCGTCATGTCCATTGCGCGACGCAACCTGGGCGAAAAGCGCGCGTTTGAAATTCTGGCGACTGCGAAGGCTTTTTCGGCAGACGAAGCTGCAAATATCGGTTTTATAAATCGTGTGTGCGATGACGCTGATTTTGAAACGGAAGTTGAGAAATTCGCCGCCGAAGTCGCAAGTTTAAGCCCGTCGGCGCTAATGCTGACAAAGTATCTGCTTTACCAAATTGATGCGATGAGTTTTGAGCAAGCTATCCGCGCAGGCGTGGATGTCAACGTCATCGCTCGATTGACTCCCGACTGCCAGAATGCGGTCAGGAAATTTTTGAGCAAAGTCTAAGATGGTACGGAACCGGGAGCAGTAGCGACCGGGTGTTACTGGAGCGCACGCCCATTGAGCTTAACCGGTTACTACTGCTCCCGGTTCCGTACCCAACAACCATTCAATGAATTCAACTGCAATCGAATCTACCACCCGACAAACTTACACATTTCGCACAATCATCACGCTTGTCGGCGTTGCCATGGCGATCTTGATGGCTTCGCTGGAAGGCACTGTCGTTGGGACGGCGATGCCGACGGTAATCTCCAGCCTGGGCGGGATTGAAATTTATAGCTGGGTCTTCGCGGCTTACATTTTGGCCTCTACGGTGATGACGCCGGTCTGGGGCAAGATGGGCGACCTGACCGGACGGCGTCCGGCAATGTTCGGCGGATTGGCGCTGTTTATGGTTGGCTCTGCGTTGTCGGGAGCGGCGCATTCCATGCCGCAGTTGATTGGCTTCCGCATTATTCAGGGGCTGGGGGCGGCGGCGATCTTTCCCATCGGTATGACAATCGCTTCTGACCTGCTGACGCTGGAACAACGGGCGAAAACCATTCCATTGTTCGCCGGAATGTGGGCGCTGGCGGGCATGATCGGGCCAGCCGCCGGCGGGTACCTGACCAAATATTGGTCGTGGCGGGCGTGCTTTTACTCAACCATCCCGTTCGGGCTGCTGTCGGGAGTAATGATCTGGTGGTCGTATCGCGAAAAGTTCGAACGTCGCAGAAAAGTATCATTCGATTACGCCGGCACGGTCACGCTTTCAATTGCATTGATTCTGGCTCTGCTGGTCGTTGAACGCGGATCGGAATTTCCGTGGCCGATCAGTGTCGCGGCAGTTGCCGCGTGCCTGGCGCTGCTGGTTCTTTTTATCCGCATCGAACGCAAACATCCTGAACCCTTGTTCCCCCTGGAACTGCTTCACAGCCGAATAGTCTTGGTGGCTATGCTGCACGGCTTTTTTATCATGATGGCGCTGATCGGAGCGATGTCGTTTCTGCCATTATTTGTGCAAGGCGTGATAGGCACGGACGCCGCCGAAGCCGGCAAAGTGCTGACGCCATTAATCGTGCCGTGGGTGCTGGCAGCAATTATTGGCGGACGATTGATTATCCGGTTTGGATATCGGCCATTGGTGCTAGTGGGAATGGCTTCAATGTTGATTGGAGCGGTATTGTTAGCCAATATCTCGACCGAGACCACACGACTGAGCTTGTCGTTTGACGTGATTTTTTTGGGAATTGGCGGCGGGCTGACAGTCGCCACTCTGATGCTTGGCGCGCAACATGGCGTCCCGAGCTCGCAGATCGGAATTACCACAGCCAACGTGCAATTCACCCGCAGCATTGGCGCGGCTTTTGGGACAGGCACGATGGGAGCTCTGCTAAATTGGCGATTGCGGGCTCAGTTGGCCGTTGCCCCGGCAGAGATCGCCAGTGTTGTTGGACACGGTCAGATCGGAGCTATAGTAAGGCCGGACACGCGAGCATCGCTTTCGCCAGCGGCGGCACATTTTCTGCAAAATGCGCTGGCTGGATCCTTGCGCACATGCTTTATCTTTATTCTTGTTGCAGTGATCGCCGCGACAATTACCGCGCTGTTTGTTCCAAGCGGTGGCGCGCATGAACTGGCTCATACGGAACATCAGAAAGAAGAAATGGCCGCTGAAGCTTCAGCGGGAATTCCGGAGATTTGATAAGCAGGTTATGCTGTTCGCCGCGGGGCAAAAACTTAATTTAGAAGGCGCTGCGATGATCGCATCGCGGCGTGGTTGCCCTCGCAAGATCAACTTTCAACCAGGAGCAAAACGATGAAATCAAAATCCACCGCAATGACCACGGCTCTCTTTATATGCCTGTTGGCGGCAGTTGTGGCGATTGGCGCCACCGCGCAAACCAAACAGCCCAATCTGACCGGCACTTGGAAAATGAATGCCGAAAAGAGCAAGTTTGAACAAGGTGGTCCCAGCGAGATCACCATTAAATTCGATCACAAAGACGCTGCGCTCTCTGAAACGCTGACCATAGCCACCGGTAACGGCGACCACACTCTCGAAACGAAGTACAGCACCGACGGTAAAGAGACCACCCAGGAAGTGATCGGCGGCAGGCAAGCCAAGACTTCCGCCAAATGGGAAGGCGAGACTCTGATAATTGCCTGGAAAGCTGAAGACGGCGGTTTTACCCGCAAGATCACGCTCTCCCCTGACGGCAAAACGATGACGATGATCGTTATGCAATCCGATTCCGATGGCAAATCCTCCACCGACACGGTCGTGCTGGAAAAACAGGAAACCAAGAAGTAGTCCACCCTTCCAATCTCCACAACCAACCTTAGCTGAAAGCGGGATGAGACTG
>JBDSAM010000238.1:0-4106 GCA_039922135.1 Blastocatellia bacterium | reverse complement strand
TGGTAAAGCGATTGTAAATTCGGCTGAGAAATGACGTTTTGCTGGGAAACAATGCTCACGCTGCCCGATGTCCAAGTGACTGGTAAATCACCAGCACTGAGGTTGACGACTTCTCGATTAATCGGCTGATCGCCAAACTCTAGGGCAGTTTTATTTTCAGTGCTGCTGGCTAAGACGCCAAAAATTAGGGTAACCAGCTTTTTGTTGTTCCCAGAAGCGACACATTGCTTTGTCGGAAACGCCACCACTAAGCCCACACGTCCAAGGGATGATTGCACCTTATTGATGTTAAGCGTTGCGTTGATGGCGTCAGCACCCAGCATCGCGTTGATAAAACCCAACTGTGCTGCATCGAAGGCCAAACTAAATCCAAACCCGTTCTCGGTACCTTGCGCATCGAGTTCTATACTGACATTGACTTGATGTCCGCGTTGCGAAGCAGCATTAACAACACGGATAACTCTCGTGGCATTGGTAGGCGAGGGCAGGGAGTTGCTGTCATACTTAAGCTTCGCAGGTTCAATCTTGCGGTTGATGGGCGGCAGTTCGCGCATTTTTTCGGCGACGGGCGTTTCTTCAAAAAGTGGCTGATTGGTCAGATGGCGGAGCAGCAGTTCGTACCCGTCATCAAGGTCAACTCGGTAATAACTGACCTGTCCAAGTTGTGACGGAATGTGGGCGACGTCTTCTTTGTCGAAGACGACAGGGATAAATCTTTCATTGCGCGTGGTGTTGCGATAAATCTCGTCGGTGATCAGGGCGGCTTCCCACGTAGCGCCCAAGCCTACGCCAGGTTTTTCTTTTCGTTCGGCTCGGCGGCAATAAGTTTCTGTGCAGACCACGAGGGTGAAGTGAGCTTCTTTGATTTGGTCTTGCATCCAGGCGCGCCAGCCTTCGGGCGGAGAGATCATCGTGTGGTCGGTGACGCACAAAACTCCATCAGCGCGAAGCTTTTTGAGCAGATCGTAAACGCGCAGCCGATGCTCACGCGTATCGTGGCTGTAGCTGATAAAGACTTTGGGCGGATTCTGTTCGGTTGGCATCGCTTGATTTCGCCTCTCCTTCGCCTGAGTTCAGGCGAAGTCTACACGAAAAAAGCGAACTCACAATCTGTAACGCTGCTTCTTCTTCGGCGCTTCTTCCACATCCACATTAGGCAATCGCAGGCTGACATCGGCGCTGGCGTCCCACGGCAGGCATTCGCCGCGCAGCAGTTTGGGGTAGCCTGCGGCGGCGATCATCGCGGCATTGTCGGTAGTGTAGATCGGAGAAGGAATATAAGCGGGAATCTTCAATTCATCGGCGACCTGCTGAACCGCCGCGCGTAGTTCGCTGTTGCAGGCGACGCCGCCAGCCAACAGGATGGTTTTCGGCTGATATTGTTGGGCAGCTTTGCGAAGGCTACGTACCAACGCGCGGACGACGGCGTTCTGGAAACTGGCGCAAAGGTCGAGGATTTGTTCGGAAGGATTTTCAGGATCAGCAACGGGTTCGATGTTGTTTTCGCGGACGTAGCGCAGGACGGCGGTCTTCAGGCCGCTGAAGGAAAAATCCAAAGTCAGGCCGCTGCCGTCTTTGGCTTTGATTTCGGCCAGTGGGAAGATGATGGCGCGTTTGTTGCCGCGCGCGGCTAGGGCGTCAATGACTGGGCCGCCGGGGTAGCCCAACCCAATCAGCTTCGAGACTTTGTCGAAAGCTTCGCCCGCCGCATCGTCGCGCGTGCGGCCAACGAGTTTGTACTTTTCGGGTTCGGGAAGCAGAAACAGGTTGGTGTGGCCTCCGCTGACGACCAACGCCAGCGCGGGATATTCGGGCGGTGGGAATTCAAAGGCAACGGAATAGACGTGGCCTTCGATGTGGTTGATGCCGACGATGGGTTTGTTCAGTGCAAACGCGACGCCTTTCGCAAAGTTGATGCCGACCAGCAGGGAACCGACCAAGCCAGGCCCTTGCGTAACGGCTATGCCGTCAATGTCGGCGTAGCTTACGCCCGCTTTTTTCAATGCTTCATCCACCACGCCTTCGATCTTTTCCAGATGCTCGCGCGAGGCGAGTTCCGGAACGACGCCGCCGTATTTCGCGTGCGTGGCGATCTGTGAATAGATGACGTTGGAACGAATCCTCACGCCGTTTTCAACCACGGCGGCGGCGGTTTCGTCACACGAACTTTCGATTCCAAGGATGAGCATGGTTAGAATCGAGAGACGGAGAGACCGAGAGATGGAGAGAACGGATACCAAAATCTCTCGATCTCTCCGTCTCTCTGTCCCTCAATCGCTCCCTCTTAATTTGATGTACTGGCCTGTTTCGCCTCTTCGCCTTTTGTGACTTGACGGCGAATGACGACGACGGTGGCATCGTCTTTGATTGGTTCCAGGCCAGGCTGCGCGCAATCGAAGATGCGATGGCACAGAGTAGTGACTTCGCCGCTGCTGAAACGGTCGGCCATCGTTTCAATCTCCGCAGCGCCTTTGTCGCGGTTGTTGGTCAATTTGGCGAACGCGCCATCGGTGTAAATTAGCAGCAGGTCGCGGGCTGGGAAGGGCACGACCGATTCGACGAACACTGCATCGGATTGTTCGCCCACCGCTCCACAGGTTGCGGGCAGATGCTTGTATCCGGTGATTTGCGTGCCCTGGGGTTTGTTCAAATGGATCATTGGCAAATGCCCCGCGTTGACGTAATGCAGCGCTTCGCCCCGCCATTGCGCCAGCACACAGGTGAACGGGCGATGCTTCTCGTACAACTGCGCGTTCAATTCATCCAGAATCTTCGTCAGACTTGGTTCATTAGGGGAATTAGGATCATTGGTATCAGAGGCATGTTTGCCAATGATCTTTGACAATGCCTGATGCAATTCGGCAGTGGCGTTCAATGCGGCAAAGCCTTTCCCATTGTTAATTGAAAGGTCACCAACAATCACCAGAGGGCCGCGCGCAGTATCGAAAATCTGATAGTAATCGCCGCCCGAATCCGTTCCCGCGCCGTGTTTGGACGAACTCCAGATGGCGGGCAAGTCCACCAGCGTTGGTGGGAATAACAGTTGATGCGCCTGCGCCATTAGCTCAATACTTTTTTGCTTTGCGCCCAGATCATAGGCTTCTTGCAAGCCGTCCTTTGCCAGGCTGACCATCAAATCTTTCGGCTTCCGCGACCCAACCGCTAAAACAATCGCCGTTGCCGCCAGCAGCATTACTCGATACCACGGTGGCGCGCCACCCCAATAAGAAATCACCGCATAACCGGCAATCGCATACAGCGACGATTGAACAACCAACATCATTCGATAGCGATTGGCGGCAACAGCCAGAATGGGGAAATAACACAGAAAGAGGCCAGCGCCGATTTTCGGAAACATCCCCTGCTGCACGAAAGCAGCCAAACCCAGATGCACGATGGTTACGTCCACCAGAGTTGTCACGCTGACCAATGATTCTGACGCCCCGCGTTTGGTCATCAGGCCAACGACAATCGCGACCAGGAACCAGACGACGGCCAGCGCCGCATAAATCTTTCCGGCATTCGACGGATAATTCCAAATCCATGACGCAGCCAGCAGCGAGGTGATGGCAAACCACAGGCGAACTTTTGTTGCCCACCCTTCCGCTGAACTGATGTGCGATGCCAATGCGGCATCCACTTGTTTGGGCAAACGATCTTGTAAGAGTTTGACAGACATAAATCGGGGTCCTTTGCTATTCGATTTTGCTTTGAATCATTGATGAAGTGGCGGCTCGCCGCCCGTAAGCCATGCAAGCGAGGCAAGCTAAGCCATAACATACTGTACGGCATTGGAAGGCGTCAAAACGCATCTCTGCTTTTAGCCCGCCTTTTGACATCGCGAAACGCGGTGAATAAACTCCCGCATCATTTCCGTGGGACAGATTCATAATAAGCAAGGAGAACATCTGTTCTGATGCAAGCACTAATTTTAGCGGGCGGCGAAGGCACGCGCCTGCGCCCTTTGACCATCTATACCCCCAAACCTGTCGTTCCCATCGTCAATCGTCCATTCCTGTATTACCAACTCGAATTGCTGAAGCGTGCTGGAATCAAAGAAGCCACGCTGTCTCTGTCCTACCAGCCGAACAAGATCGAGGACATCT
>JBDSAM010000237.1:0-2844 GCA_039922135.1 Blastocatellia bacterium | reverse complement strand
AGAGAAACGCGCAGGTCTTGCCCCGAATAATCCACGCCAACGCGGCCTTGCGTGTCTGTGCCTTTAACCATCAGCCGCACTGCTGAACGATTGACGAAAGGAAAGTTGGGGATCGCCCACTGATATTGATTGGCCGAGCCAGGCAAGTCTGCAATCACCGTCGGATAGCTGACGCCGCCATCGGTCGAAAGCCTGATCTGATATTTCGCCATTGCCGTCGGGTGGGAGGTTGACCACGAAATCAGCGTTCGCTGTCCAATCGTCAGCCGCGAACTGAATACCGGCGCAAGCAGCGTAATATTCGGCGCGCCATCAATCATCACGGCCACGTCCATTCGGGCGAATGAATCCACTTGCTGGACATCCAAGGCACGAAACGTGATCTGATATACCGCGCCCGCCTGAGTCGAATTCGGCGTGAACAGGAACTCGCCCGTGGCGTCGTTAAATCGCGCGTTGGTTGGCAGGTTGTAAGCGAAAAGCTGCATAGGCTGGCCGCCAGCGTCCTTGCGGGCCAGCAAGAAGTTCAATCGTTGGCCGACCAGCATCCGCCGCGCTTTCACCTGGACGAGCGTGAGCGTTTGGACGTCGGGCGGCGCGGGCGCGGGGATGTCTTGAAAGGATTGCGCCCACAGGCGCACCTCCCCCAGGTTGAAGAAGGACTGGCCAGATGGGTCGCGGTCAATCTTCGTTTTTTGGACGCGCACGTAACGGTAGCTGCCGCCATCGCTGACCTGCGCTCGCCAGGGTTGCCCGAATGCAGTGGGCGTATCGTCCTGTGCCGCGAGCAACGCTGAACTGCCAAAGTTCGGATCGTTCGATCCGCGCGCTTCAAAATTGCGGCGGGTCAACGGTTGATCCTGATCGGTACGGTAGAGAATCTCGACGATCTGAACGCGATAGCCACGGCCCAAATCCACCTGCCACCATTCCAGCTTGTTAGTGTTCGAATCTGAGTGCCAGATTGAATTCTTGCCTGAAACGCTCATCTCTCCGTCGTTGGCTGCGTCCGGCGTGCTGATAGTGCCGGGCCAGACGCGCGTGGTGGACGCTGTGGCCGGACGTTTGAGCGCGACGTTGACAAACATTGACGCATCAACAGAAGCAGATGAGGAAGCAGGTGGAGCAGTCGTTGGCACAATAATGGGAACTGTATTTTCGTCCCGGCGCGGCGTTGGGCCAAGCGGTAATGCATTGGGGCGCACGATGGAGCCGGCCAGTTCCGGCAGATAATCGGAGATGGTCAGTCCCATCTGCCCGTACACTTTCGGGCTGGATGCGGCATACAGCACAGAACGGAAGTTGATGACGGCGCGCGCAGACGCCTTTGTCGGCTGCCCCTCCGGCAGGTCGCGGTAGAAGGCAAAGTCTTGAAACAACTGTTTGGCGCGCTTTTTCAGGTCGTCACGATTGGTGATGCGCGCGGCGGCGGCCAATACTGGCAGGCCTAGGCCGCCAAGACCCAATGAACGATCTTCAGCAATCTTGTCGGGAACCCAGAAGTAAGACATTCCCGAAGGCAGATAGCTGCCATCGTTCAACATCAGGCCGGGTTTCAACGGCGGGTTCTTGCCATCTTTGTTAATCATCCAATCGGCGATGCGGACAATGTAATCCGCAACTCGGCTGTCGCCGGTTTCGCGCCAGTATTCAATGACGCCCAGTTGCGCATAGCCTGTCCACGCCCACGGCTGCACGGCTTCGGTCACGCCGCCACCTTTGGCCAGATAAAAGCCTTTGCGCCCGTAATTCTCTTCGGTCTGAACCAACAGGTTGATGTCTTCGCGCGCCTTGTTCAGGTAACGCTGGTCGCCGGTGTAACGATAAGCCACAACCAGACCCAGCGCGGGCCAGCCAACCCAGCGCGGTTCATTCCAACTCAGGCCGTTTCCATAAGTGAAGTTCATTCGCGCGAAAGCCTCGCTGCCTTCCAGCGCCGATTCGCGCACGGCTTCGTCGCCGGTCAGCGCCCAATAGAGCCACATTCCTTCAATCCACGAATGGCTTGGCACAGGTTCGCGGTAGGTGCCGTGATCCCCCTTTTCATAAAACGCCGTCCCGCGCAGGTTCCAATTGTCATTCAGATAATCGTCGGCGCGAAACTCGCCCCAATCGGCGCGGTAGCGCGCCATCTCGCTGCCCAACTGAAACGCGCGCGCGTCGCCTGTGCGCAGGGCTTCGCGCAACACGACGAACGGCAGATCGTAATGGACGTTCGCGTATCCATCTCCCCACGCCAGATCGCCGAAGTTGCGCCAGCCGAACTGTTCGCCGTTTTCGCCGCGCAGCCGATATTCAAATGCAGAGCTTGGCGGAATGCTGCCGCCTGCTTCGGTCGCTTCGACGGCGTAACCAGACGCGAGCATGCGTTCGATGCGCATGGCGGCTTCGCTCATTTGCGGGTCTTTGGGGAATGCCGCTGCCCAGTTGCGCCGTTCAACAAAAGCCGGGCGGACTGCGCCTGTTGCGGCGATATAGGCCGGGTCAAGCGTGGCATTCATCGTATTTGTCAGCGCCCGCGCGGCAATTGTGTTGCGGCCCAGATAGAAGTCTGTTGTCTTGGCGCGCGCGCCGTCGAAGATGTAATCGCTTCCGGTATCAGGCAGGATGTCGAAGCGCAGGCCATTGCCGCCTTGGCTGATACTTGAGCCATTGCTTTGTAGTGACTTCGGAAAGTTTTCAACGAATTCAGGAACAGAAATTTCAAACTGGCTGCCGTTCCCGCCTGCTACCCCTGTTGCTAATGACGCGCCGCTTTGTTTTTTCGCCAAGCGCGCGTGGGCATCGTCTGCTGTTAGCACTTGGACGCTGCCGTTGCCTGCGGCCACCGTTGGCATCAGCACG
>JBDSAM010000236.1:0-7072 GCA_039922135.1 Blastocatellia bacterium | reverse complement strand
GGGGGTGATTGCTTTCCAGTAAGGCCGTGCGCCGGTGCCTTCCAGAAAATGGATCAGTGGCGAATGCAAGCCCACAATGAAGCCGGAATTCCACGGCAGCCGTTCAATCTTGGAAATATAGTTGAGTGACCGGAGAGCATTCCATTCAGCGTCATAAAGCTGTTTGGCTTCGTGGTTGTAGGTAGCTTTGGCCAGCGCAATCAAGCCGAGCAGCACAAGCGCACCGCGCAGTGGCCTGAGCGTTATCAATTCAGCCAGGCACCATCCACACACAGCGGCCAGACCCAATAACCCCGTCAACAGATAGCGTGGATTGACCGGCAGATCGTGATTGGCCAACAGAACCAGATCGGCCACCAGCCCGCACAGTCCAAAGAGCAGCAGCGGTTTCAATCGTCGTTTTGAACTGAGCCAAGCAAACGCCAGTGGCATTAGCATTGCTACTGCGGTTGAACAGTTGAATGCATACTGCGCAAGAAACTGAAAGTTTTTGATCGTTACCGGATGGACTTTACGTTCCTGCGCGCTCAGCCGGTACCAAGTGCCTACAGTGGCCCAATACAGATTGCCATCGCGCCACGTCCAAAAGATCATTCCGGCACATGCGGCAAACACAGCCAGCGCCAGCGCTGCCAATCCATAACGCCATTTCAACCCATAAAATCTGGCTGCCAGCGGTATGAATGGAAAGTAGAAGATCGCAAATTCGCGAATGTTCGCGCTGAAACCAATCAGAAAAGCCGAGACAAAAAAACTGCCCATTCGCCCCAACCGCAAGCTGCGCAGCATCCACCATAACGACCAGCTTAACATCGCAAATGCAGGAATCTCACTCATCGAGCGTCCGCTGTAAGTGATGAAGTACGGCGATGCCGCAACAATCAACGCGCCGAAGAAAGCGGCCAGCTTGCTGATGGTCAGTTCCTTGCACAGCGCGTAGATGCCCGTGATCGCTACACCCGTCTGCGCAATCGCGCCATAACGCAAAACCAGATAAGCCTGATCTGGCGGCCAGCCCAGGTAAGCATGCACCGCCCGCCAAATCAGATGGTTGTATCCAAGAAAGAAAGCGCGGCCTAAACCAAGTGCTGAAGGCAGCCCTTCAACTGTGTATGCCGTGTAATCAAACCCGTCCCAATCAGAGATAAACCGGTCTTGATATTTCCACGCCAGCCACCACGACACGCAGGCCAATGGCAGCCAAAGGTAGAAATCTTTTATCCAGTTGTGAGAGTTGGTGGTTGGTGGTTGGTGGTTGGTGGTTGGTGGTTGGTGGTTAAGCATTCGGTTGATGCAGTCGGCGGTTGGCGGTCAGCGGTGTTTTTACCAACTACCGACCACCAACCACCAATTACCACAATCAGCCTTTCGGTGCGTAATAGCCTTTGCGATGGCGAATCTTCAGGTCTTTGGTATTTCGGTTGGCCAACCGGATTTCCAGCTTGCGGAAAGTGCCATCAGGCGTGTCGTTCTTCGGTTCGTATGCCAGCAGGTATTGTTGGCGCATATCACGCTCCAATTGAGTGAATGCGTCGGCCAAGTCGCGGTGGCCTTTCGGAATGAAAGCGCGCCCGCCAGTGGCTTCACTTAGTTTTTTTAGGACGCCTTCGTTCACATCGTAATGGCCAGTGTCGCCGATGCCGATGGCGTAGATGACGACTTCGGCCTTGATCGCTTCTTCGATTGCATCGCCGATTTTGATCCGGCTGGTGGTGTCAACGCCGTCGGTCAGCAGCAGGATAGTCTTGCGCCCGGGCTTTCTGGCCAGCATATCGGCGCAGGTGGCGAAAACTGAATCGTAAATTGAAGTCCCGCCCTGTCGTGAACCGCCATTGATCGGTGGGGTTGCGCCGCCATAAATACTGGGCGGTGGCGGTGCGATGAATTCAATTTGATCCAGGCCGCGGCGCACGCGTGCAGGATTCGACGTTAAATCTTGCATGATGACCGGCTCGCCATCGAACTTGATGACAGCGGCGGTATCGTGGCCAGAGCGAATAACAGAGTCAATAAACCGGCCACCGGAGTCTTTCAAAATCGGCAATGTGTACTGTTCGCTGCCGCTAACATCCACCAGAATTGCCATTGTCAGTGGCAGGTCAAACTCCTTTTTGAAAGAGAAGATTGGTTGCGACTGGCCATTTTCCAGGATTTCAATCTCTTCCTGCTTGATGTCGTTAATGTAGCGGTTCTGTTTGTCCTGCACGCTGAACAGGACGTTCACCAGCTGAGTGCCGATCTTGATGGTTTCAACTTCGTCGGGCTTTTTCTGCGGCTCCTGTTTTTTCGGATCCTGCTTTTGTTGAGACTTCTTGTCTTGTTGCGCATTGACGCCGGTGTTATGCGTGAATGCGAAGATTGTTGCCGCTGCCACCAACGCGGCGCACGCCAGCCATCGAACGATGATGGCGAAATTAGAATTGCCGATCTGCTTCATCTCTCTTCTCCTCTTACTGTTCTCGTCGCCAAAGGGTGGCAGCAGGCGGCGTGAATTATTGCCAACAGTTACTGCCAAAGTTACTGATTGACTTGAGTGCCTGTAACAGTGCGTGGCGGAATCGCCGTATAGCCTGTCTTGGTTCTAACCTTCATATTTTTGTTGTTGGTTAGTTTGACTTCGATTTGGCGGTACTTGCCATCGTATTTTTCGTTGGTCGGCGAATAGGCGATCAGGTACTGGCTGCGCAATTCGCGGGCGACGGACGAAAAACTGCGTTCAAGTTCGATTACGTCACCAGTAAAGAATGCGCGCCCGCCGGTTTCTTCGGCCAGCCTTTTCAGTTCCTTATCTTCTTTGCGATCCACAGTGCCCGCCTGAACGCCGAACATTCCGCTCGCCTTTGTGCTGATGACGTAAACCAGGGTCTCTGAACGCTGGGCAATTTCGATTGCGTCTTTCAGGTATTTTTCACTGACGGTGTCTTCGCCATCCGTGATGATGACCATTGCGCGGCGGCGGCCAAAGGATGCGGAAGCCAGCATCTTCTCTTCACAAACCTGATAAATAGCGTCGTACATCTTCGTCTCGCCTTGCGCCTTGACCTTGTCAATTGCTTTGGTCAGCAAGTCCAGCCTATTGGTCAAATCCTGATGGAGCTCAATCTGTGAATCGAAAGTAGCGAATAACGCGCGGTCTTTGCGCCCGGTCAACATTGTTTGCAGGAACGAAACTGCCGCGTCCTTCTCAAATTTCAGCTTGGGTTTGACGCTGTTCGACGTGTCCATCAGCACGGCGACATCTAACGGCAGATCGCTCTGCGGTTGAAATGACTCAATTCGTTGCGAAGCTTTATCTTCGTAAACCTCGAAGTCTGACTGTTTCAAATCCACAATGAATCGGCCAGTCTTGCTATCGGTCACGGTTACAGACAATCGTACGTTAATGGTGGTGGATGTAATTTGTCCCGGATCGTTCTTGTCTTGCTGATCGCCTGTCGGCTTTGGTTTCTCGCCGGGCTTCTGCTGAGGCTTGACGGGTGGTTGCGCCTGTTGTGCGTTAGTGCCAGGCATCTCAAACCATAGGCCTGAACAGACGATGGCGAGGGCCAATAAACCCATCGCCCAGGCGTTCGACCAGCGACGCTTGTTTATCACAATAACTTCCTCCAATTGACTCACAATGATTTCAAGGGAATGAACGAGGCAAGGATTATAGTTTGCGCGGAAGTTGGCAGTAAAGCGCGGGATCAGGGCGCGGACTGTGGGAATTGCCTCTGAAGCGGCTGGATCATCGTCACTTGCGCGGATTGACTGGTTGAAAATTGGCTGACATGGCTGATCCTGCTTGTTCAAGAAACCGAAGAGCGATAAAGCTCAGGCAGACCCACAGCACACGTTAAACCTTTTACTGTACGGCCTGCCTGAATTTTATGGAGAATCTGGAAAGCGTTATTTCGCCGCTGGTGCCGCGCCCTTGTCGCCCGGGCCAGTACCGGCGCCACCGCCAGACGTGGGAGTGCCGCCGTCGTGTGGGACTGGGCTTGGAGAATTCGATTGAACATAGCGGATCGTGCCGTCTTCAATCACGTTGAAGTCTTTGTAGGAGGTGGTGGCGGCAGTGCGTGTTGCCTGGACGCAGTATTTATCGGCATCCGCTTCCGGCGAGGTGTAGGTATAGCCGCTGACAGGGGAGCCACTAGTATAACTAGCGTCAATCAGTTTAGTTTGATTCAACTCCTGAAGCGTCCCAAATTTGCTATTCAGGGAAAAGTAATGGGCCTGGTTTTGGTGAATGGTTCCGAGCGATTTGATGGTTGCGGTTTCGCGTCCGAGCTTCAGGGCTTCTTGCAACTTGGGAAGGGCGATGGCTGCCAGAATGCCGATGATCGCGACGACGATCAGCAATTCGATCAGTGAAAAGCCTGCTTGAAGGCGAGGGCGTGAATGGTTTCGATGATTCATAAAACTTGTTGGCTCCTTCCTGGATTAGGGAAAAACGTTTGAGGGTCTTCAGAGACTGAAGAAACGATGCGAGATCAAGACGGTTCCAATATTACACATCCGCCACGCGATTTGCCAAAGACCCAATAAAAGCATCATAAATGCCGGGCGTACCCCCGCAGCGCTGCTCCCAGCGCAACTACTGAAATAATCATCCACGACACCGCCCAGAATGCAGCCGGAACCAGCGTCAACTGCGCCATTGTCGCTGCATCACTGTGCATAGTGGTCGTCGTCGAAATCAGGAAGAGCGTCCGCAAGTCAAGAAAGGCATTCAGGCAGCATTGCACAGCCAGAAAGCTGACCAGAAAGTGGGCCACGCGCGGTCCAGTCACAATCGCGAGTGAAATCAAACCGAGCGTCAGCGCAATACCCGTTGCCCAACTGAACATATTGCCCGCAAGGAATGCGGTGATGACTAAAATCAGCCCGGCAGTGATTGCCAGAACAGCTTTGGCATGCTTTCCTTGCCGTCCTGAAATCAGCAGCGCCGCGCCGAATATCGTGCTGGCCAGATAGCCCGCGCTGGCAATCAGAATTTGCAGCCCGCCGCGCGTATAAGTTTCGCCGCTGGCATTGGGGTAGATATAAAGACTGACAACATCGCCCAGCGTCAGAATGGTCGCCAACGCGTGGCCGCCTTCGTGAATGAAGGTGACGAACAGCCGGATGGGGTAGACCACGATCCATCCCCAGGGAAAGGAAGAAAGAACAACCGTCAGCACCGAAGCGCCGAGCAGAAACCAGAGCGGGTCTCGATGATTTGAAATTCTTTTTGGCATAGCAGCGAAAACGCAGCCCGAAGGCGAAAAGTTCTGACAGCAGTAAAGACCGCGAGGCTCACTCACTTCGGGCTTTAGCCACCCCTCGGTGATAATGCTGTTATGATGCCGCGCGCTGCAGAAAACTTCCACGGGAGATCAAATTAAAAGAATGCCGAGTGAAATCTTTGAGAAGCTGAAACCGCTTTCCGCCCAAAATCCTTTCTTACAGTTTATGGGAATGGAGCTAGTGGACGCGCGCGAAGGATGGGTGAGAATGAAGATCGCATTTCGCCCCGAATTTCTGCAGCCATTCACCGTTCACGGCGGAGCGATTTACAGTCTGGCCGATGCTGCGGCAGCGCACGCGCTGATGACACTGATCATACCAGATCAATATCCCACTACGGTCGAACAGCGCATTAACTTTCTGAAGGCGGTCAAGGATCAAGACGTTTTCTGCGAAGCGAATATCGTTCATTTGGGAAAAACACTCGCCTATGCCGAAGTGACGATGAATGCGGCGGATGGTGTGCTTGTCGCCAAAAGCACGGCCACATTGATGCGGTTGGACGCCACGCGCGTGAAAAAACCGGAATAGCCAATCATGGTTGTGGCGCGTTGGGTCACGCCTTCGGGTACTTCCAGGGAGAACGGTATTGCCGGCTCAGCATCTTACTTGCTTCTGCGTCTCCCACAATCTGTCCTTTTGCGCCGTCCCACTCGATGCTGCGCCCCAGCTTGTATGAAAGCATGCCCAAAAGGCTGACGTTGGTTGAAAGGTGTATCTCTTCGATGTCACTGACCGGTCTGCGGCCCGCCTTAATGGCAGCCAGGAAATCCGCCCACAGTTCTTTGATGTTCTGCTGATCAGGGTTATTCAGCTTTGCGTCTTCGTGAATAGGGTTATCTTTGGGATTGGTCGGGTAAAACGTCCAGCCGTCCAGCCAGCCCATATGAAATGTTCCATTGGTGCCATAAAGGTAACAGCCGACGGGCTGTTGTGTGCTGGTCTTTTCGGCGTTGTTGGCGGCAAAGCGTCGGTGTTCCCAACTCATGGTGAATTGTTCGAACTCAAAGGCGGCAAGCTGATGATCGGGAGCATCGGTCGTCTGCGCTTCCTTTGTATTCACAATTGGGCCCGCAATCTGATGGCCGCCGGTTGAAAATATCTTGCGCGGATACTTTTCGCCGGTGATCCACAGAACCTGATCAATCCAGTGAATGCCCCAATCGCCCAACGTGCCATTGGCGTAATCCATAAAGTTGCGGAAGCCTTTGGGATGAATCTTTTTGTTGAAAGGGCGCAGTGGGGCCGGGCCGCACCACATTTCCCAATCCAATCCTTTCGGTGGTTCGCTGTTCGGTTCGGGCTTTTCAACGCCGCCGCCGTAATGCACAAAACATCGCACCATTCCGACCTTACCCAGCTTGCCTGATCGAATGAACTCGCGACCTGAGACGTTGTGCGACGAAACGCGGCGGTGCGTGCCGACCTGCACGACGCGGTTGGCGGCGCGCGCGGCGCTGACCATTGCGCGGCCTTCGTTGACGGTATGACTGATAGGCTTTTCGACGTAAACATGTGCGCCCACTTCAACAGCGGCGATCATAATCAGCGCGTGCCAGTGGTCAGGCGTGCCGACGATAACGATTTCGGGCTTCTCTTTTGACAGCAGTTCGCGGTAATCCTTATAGAGCTTTGGTTGATCGCCGGAGAGCTTGGTGACTTCAGCGGCGGCAAGGGTGATCTGGTTTTCATCCACGTCGCACATCGCGATGACTTGCGATTCGCCCGCCGCCATTGCTTCGCGCAGGATGTTCATTCCCCACCAGCCGGTGCCGATCAAGGCGGTTCGGTACTTCTTCGC
>JBDSAM010000235.1:0-5064 GCA_039922135.1 Blastocatellia bacterium | reverse complement strand
TCGACTTCTTTTCTGACAAAGGATTGATGGCGAGCCAGCAGGTCGTCGAACTGCTTCCCTTCTCCGTCGCCATCCACCACGCGAGCAATCAGCACCGTGGCCAGCACGCGGTCGAATTCCGAAGCGTGACGCATGCCGGTTAGAAACTCTTCGATCTCGTCCAGAATTTCATCCTGCGCGCCGACGAAGGGCAGGTGGTCAATGCCGGGCAGTTCAACGAACTTCGCGCCGGGAATATTGTCGGCCAAGTAGCGGCCCTCTTCGACCTTCAGGCATTCATCGCCCGTGCGGTGAACGACCAGCGTCGGCACGCGCACCGTGGGCAGCACATGGCGGATGTCAATTTCGGTGTTCATACGGGTCAGCGCCACCGCCGCGCCGGGGCTGGCGCCGCGTCGCAGGTAGGCCGCCCACCAATCGCGAAACGCCGGATCGTTGGCGACACTGGGAGCGCGCTCTTCCAAACCCACTGGGCCGCCCCAATGATTGCGAATCTCTTCCAGAAACAGATCACGGTCGGTTTCGGTCGGCCCCCACGGATAACCGTCGCCCTGCAACCGTCGCGCGTAACTGCCCACCATCACCAGCGCGATGGTCTTTTCGGGATAGGTCGCCGCAAACAAACTGCACATCGGCCCGCCTTCTGAAACGCCGCACAGCACGGCGCGTTCGCTGCCCACGGCTTCCATCACGGCGCGCACATCGTCCATTCGCTGTTCCAGGGTGGGAAGTTGATCCAGCGGCACGCGGTCTGACAGCCCAGTGCCGCGTTTGTCGAATAGGATGACGCGCGCAAATGTTGCCAGCCGCCGCAGAAAGCGCGCGAACGAGGGTTCCGTCCAGAAGTATTCCAGATGCGAAATCCAGCCCATGACAAAAACCAGGTCGAGCGGCGCATCGCCGATGACCTGATACGCGATATTGACCTCGCCGCTGCGGGTGTACCGCACTTCGGGAATTTCAAACTTCGCCTCGGATTCCGCCGTCGTCTGGTGAATGACGGCAGTCGGACGCGCCAGGGGCAGCGCATCTTTCTCTTCAACGATATTCCTCCCGCGCGGCTCGCCCGGCCACGAATCGCCGAAGCGGGAGCGCATTTCTAAATCCTGTTGCAGGCTCTTCAGATCCAGGTGGAGGTCTTTGGTCGTCTGGTATCGTTCGTCGCGGTCTTTGCGCAGGGCCTTGCCAACGATGCGTTCGAGTTCCGGCGACGCCCCACGCAAGGCAGATGAGAGCGGCGGCGGTTGACGATCCAGAATTGCGACGATCACGTCGCTGGTTGTTGTTCCTTCAAACGGCGCGCGTCCGGCCAGCATCTCGTACAACACTACGCCCAGGCTGAAGACATCCGAACGCGTGTCAATAGAAAGCCCGCGCGTCTGTTCCGGCGACATGTAATTGACCGTGCCCATGACGATGCCGGGATCAGTGTTCAGTTGCGACTGGCTGCTGGTTTCAGTTCGCAGCGGCGATGGCTTTATCGGTTTGGCTAACCCGAAATCCAGCAACTTCACGTAACCGTCGGGCCGCACCATGATGTTTTCGGGCTTGATGTCGCGGTGGACGATGCCGGCGGCGTGCGCGGCGGCCAGCGCGCTGGCGACTTGTGCGGCGACGTTCAGCGCGCCTGGAATCTTCATCCGCCCGCTGATCATCTGCTGTCGCAGCGTCTTGCCTTCAACGTGTTCGGTGGCGATGTAATGGATGCCATCCAGTTCGCCGACTTCATGAATGGTGATGATGTTCGGATGATTGAGCGCGCTGGCGGCCTTGGCTTCGCGGACGAAACGGCGCAGCCAGTCGGTGTTCTCGGTGTATTTTTTCGACAACAGCTTCAGCGCGACCTTGCGATCCAGTTGCGTGTCGCGCGCCAGATAGACCTCGCCCATGCCTCCCGCGCCCAACAGCGACAGAATCTCGTAACGGCCCAGCCGCATCCCGGGTTTTATCAGGCCGGGTCTTATCTGACCCGGCCCAATTGCGCCTGTGCGTTTGTCTGGCGCGGCGTCTGAACTGACCAAGCGAGTTTCGCTGTTGGCAACGTCAGGAAGGTTTGATTCTTTTCTCTTGGCCCTTTCAGCAGAGCTGAAATGCGCAGCCATGCTGACTTCGGTAGGCAGCAGCTTGATCTTTTGGGCCGGCACGACAAAGCGATAGCCGCGTTTGGGAACTGTTTCGATGTATTGGCCGCCATCTTCGCGTTCACCCATGACTTTGCGCAACATCGAGATGTGCTGCGCCAGATTGGTCTCTTCGACATAGATGTCCGGCCAGACGCGGCTCATCAGTTCGTCTTTGGTAACGATGTGGCGGCTGCGTTCGACCAGCGCGATCAGCGTGTCCAGGGCCTTTGGCGTCAGTGATAGAACCTGCTCGCTGCGCATAAGTAACCGCTCCGCGGGGTCCAGACGGAAGGGGCCAAATTCGTAGACATACCTCACCTGCTTAGGCATCACTATTCCTGACAAGAGCTTTTCAGCTCGCTTTTCAAAAATGAATTCAATGGAAAGTTGGTGACCTGCGAACTTCGCTCTCCCAATTTTTCCCGCCGTGCAAGAGCGAGGGCGATTCGGCAGTGGCGGTCATTGTAGCCCACCCCCCAAGCACGGCAAACGCACCCTCTGCCAAGCCGGTTAGTTTTCCGGCCTCAAATCGCGCTCATAAATCTTTCACCGAAAATTCAACTCCGGCGAAAGATTTCAGTCCCAGTCTTTGGCTATTTTCCATCCCGCAGATGGACGAGTCCGAACAACGGTTCTTCCGCTCGTCAATTTACTAAAAACCGATTGAAACCTAAGGAGCTTTTTGATGTTCACTTCCAAACTTGTTCGCAATGCAATGCTGTCTCTTATCATCTTGTCCTGTTTTATCATCGCGGCCTCAGCACAATCGTCGCGGGTCTTTGTCTCAGCGGCATCCGGCGTGGATGCTGGCGCCTGCACGCTGGCGCAGCCGTGCCGCACATTCACCTATTCACTGACACAGGTCAACGCCAAGGGCGAAGTCGTGGTCGTGGATTCCGGCGAATACGATCAGGTCACCATCAACAAAGCGGTGACGATCCAGACCGCGCCGGGCGTTTATGCCGGCATTACTGTCACCACTGGCACCAGCGCCGTGCGCATCATTGCGGGCGCTTCCGACATCGTCATTCTGCGCGGGCTGACGCTGCATGCGTTTGGCGGACAGGCCGGGCAAAGCGGCATCTACATCACGGCCGGCGGCACGCTTCACGTTGAAAACTGCGTCATCAATGGCTTTTCGCTCTCCGGCATCAGTGTCAACCACAGCGGCGAAGCCTTTATCAAAGACACCACCATGCGCGACAGCGGATATGCCATCCTGGTCGGCAACAATGCCGCGCTCATCAAAGCCGTCGTTGAAAACTGCCGGATTGAAAACAGCATTATCGGCGTGCATGCCAGTTCCAATGCCAGAGTGGTTGTGCGCGGCAGTGTCGCTTCCGGCCAAAGCAGCGTAGGCTTCCTTGCTTCGCCCGTTGGCGGGACCAGCGCGGAGTTGACCCTGGAAAATTGCCTTAGTTCTCACAACAGTATCGGCGTGACCTCCAGCGGCAATTCAATCGTGCGCGTCTCGAATTCCACAATCACCCAAAACACCACCGGGCTGTCTCATAGCGGCACGCTGCTGACGCGCGGCAACAATACCGTCGAAGCAAACAGCTCAGGCAACGGCAGCTTCACAGGCAGTTTTTCCGCCCAGTAATCGTCAGCGTAGTGATGAAGATGGGGAGTGCTAAAATGTAATGCTGAGTTCACCGCAGAGGCGCAGAGAAAGCAGAGCACTCGCGGAGAAGAAGAGAGTGAAAGAAGCCACTGGCCTTCTCTCCGCGCTTTCTCTGTGCTCTCTGCGCCTCTGCGGTGAAGGAGACTCAGATAACTCGTCGCATTACTTTTTATGGATAATCGAAGATGTAATGCCGTGGTCGTTGCTTCGCCGCAGACCGGCGGCTGGTTTTAGCGGACAGTGGCAAAATCATCGCCTGGACCAGCGACGCCCGAATTCAATCGTCGCTGGCCCAGGCGCACTTCTCCAGGCCTCCCTGCTTTCCAAAAAAAGCTGCCATCTTCCAAGATCACTTACTTCTCTGCCTTACCATCAAAGAATTCCGCCAACTTTTTCTGCTCAACTACTAATTTTCTCATTGACAGCTTGCCGCCTCACCTTTATCCTTCGCACGAATTCTTTAGTAGTTCACTTACCAAAACAAAACACGCAATAAACCAAGCCGAAGGAGGTGACGCAAGTGGCTCGCAGAAAATCGCCCACGCTGACAGAGGTTGAGTTGGAATTGATGGATGTGCTATGGGACAAGGGACAGGTGACCGTAGCCGAGATCGTCGAGGCCCTGCCGGATGAGCGGTTGGCCTACAGTTCAGTGCTGACGATGATGCGCATTCTGGAACAGAAAGGGTATGTCACGCACGAGAAGGAGGGACGGGCTTTTATCTATCGAACGATCGTGAATCGGCAACAAGCGCAGAAGAGCGTCATCGGCTATCTGCTGAAACGATTCTTCAACAATTCGCCGGAACTGCTGGTAGTTAATTTGCTGGATCACGAAGATGTCGGTCCCGCCGAAGTAAAACGCCTTAGAAAGATGATTGAAGAAACCAAGTGACGTGGGGCAATTTTGAAAATTGTCCCGCCCGCTTGAGGAGGACGAAATGAGCACCTTCAATTTGCTGCTGGAAAATCTAGACCCGTTGGCACAACTGCTGCTTCAGGCATTACTCAGAAGTTTATGGCAAGGTTTGCTGATTACCGCGCTGGCATGGGCATTGCTGCGCGTTTTCAAACACGCCAGCGCGACCACTCGGCATGCAGTCTGGCTGTCCAGCCTGCTAATCATCGCCGCGCTGCCGTTCATCGCCATCGTCACCCGGCGCGATGCGCAATTCCCGAACGCCGTCGTTCAATTGCAAAGAATTGGAAGCAGGCCAATCGCTCTGCCGCAAGTGACGACTGCTGTTCCGCCAGTCACAAATTTGATAACCAATCCGATTGAACAGCGCACCGTACAAACGTCTGTCAAAAGTGCGC
>JBDSAM010000234.1:0-5065 GCA_039922135.1 Blastocatellia bacterium | reverse complement strand
TCGTCGGCCATCAGGCTGACAAGGTGGAGGCGGCTGCCCGTGCGGCATTTCCCGATCCCGCGATGGCCGAACGGCTGCATTTTGTAGCGCAGGATAAACAACTCGGCACGGGCCACGCCGTTAAATGCGCGACTGACGCAATCAAGAACGCTCGCGGTTTACTCGTCGTCTTTTACGGCGACACGCCAGCCGTCAAAGCCGATACCTTGCGCAAACTGATTGTTGAACACGAGCGCGGCAAACATACCGCGACGCTCATTACCATCCGCATCGAAAATCCTCCGGCTTATGGCCGCATTGTTCGTGACGACAGCGGCAATTTTCTGAAGATTATTGAACAGCGCGATTGTTCGCCCGAACAAAGAGCCATCACTGAACTCAATCCTGGCTTTTACTGTTTCGATATTCCGGCCTTGCTGGACGCGTTGGAAAAGCTGACGCCGCAGAACGCGCAAGGCGAGTACTACCTGACTGACGTGCCGCAGCATATGCTCGACGCCGGGCTATCGGTCGGGACTGTTTTTCACGAGGACGCGAACGAACTCGACGGCATTAACACGCGCGCGGAGCTAGCCGCGATGTGGAAGAAGGTGCGCGGCGCGACCCTGAAAAGATTGATGGCTGAAGGCGTCAGCATTGTTGATCCCGATTCGATCCACATTGACGATTCGGTCGCGATTGGCCGCGACACCGTCATCCATCCCCAAGTCATCATCGAAGGCGACTCGCGCATCGGCGCAAACTGCGAGATTCATTCGTGGTCGCATCTCGTCAACGTCGAGATCGGCGACGAATGCCGAGTGCTCAATTCCTGCGTGCTGGTGGATACGAAGCTAACGGCGAAGAACTCAGTCGGCCCCTTCGCTCATTTGCGAATGCAGGCCGAGTTGGCCGAAGAAGCCGTCGTCGGCAATTTCGTTGAAGTCAAAAAGTCCAAGCTCGGACGCAAGACGAAATCCATGCACCTGACTTATTTAGGCGATGCGACGCTTGGCGACCGCGTCAACATCGGCGCGGGCACGGTGACTTGCAATTACGACGGCAAGAATAAGAACCCGACTTTCATCGAAGACGACGTGAAGATTGGCTCCGACACAATGCTGGTCGCGCCCGTGACAGTTGGACGTGGCGCAATGACTGGCGCGGGGTCTGTTGTGACGAAAGACGTGCTGGAAGACACGCTGGTCGCAGGCGTTCCGGCAAAGGTCATCAAGAAGCTGAAGGAATAAACGAAATGTGGGCACAGCAATGAACGAAAGCGCACTCTATCTGAAAATGGTCGGATGAAGACGGCTGCTTCGTTGGCCAATGTCCGGGCATTATTGGCCCCTGTTGCCACGGCACTGATGAACCGCAGGTATACGCCGAACTTTGCAGGATTGTGAATGAGTGGATCGAGATGATGAAAAAGGATGGCAAGCCTTTGCCACCGCCCACCGTGGGCAGAAACATCGCGGACAAATTGCTTGAAGCAGCTTGAGCAGCCATGGGCGTTTAAGAAATTTGGGGGAGGTCGGATTCAATGTGCGGAATTGTCGGCTACGTCGGAAATCAGCAAGTCGTCCCGGTTGTGATTGAAGGGCTGCGGCGATTGGAATATCGCGGTTATGATTCCGCAGGCATCGCCGTCGTTAACCGCGCTGGCGAGATGCAGGTGCGTCGCGCCAGCGGCAAGCTACGTAATCTGGAAGAAGTCATCCGCCAAAATCCAATCAACGGCGACTACGGCCTGGGCCACACGCGCTGGGCGACGCACGGACGCCCGACCGAAGAGAACGCCCATCCGCACCGCGACGGCAGCGGGCGTATCGTCGTCGTCCACAACGGTATCATCGAAAACTACCTGGAGTTGAAACGCGATCTGCTTGCTCGCGGCCACGTCTTCAAATCCGAGACCGACACCGAAGTCGTCGCGCACCTCATCCAGAAGCATCAGCAACTCGATCCGCAGGCCAATCTGGAAACCGCTTTCCGCCGCTCGCTAAATGAAGTTCGAGGCATTTACGCGCTGGTGGCAATGTCTGCGGATGAGCCGGAAAAGATCGTCGCGGCCAGGCTTGGCCCGCCGGTCGTCGTCGGTCTTGGCGAAGGCGAATATTTCGTTGCGTCTGACATTCCAGCGATTCTGCCGCACACACGGAACATCTTCTTTTTGGGTGATGGCGAAATGGCCGTGCTCAGCAAAGACGGCGTTCGCGTGACCGACCTCGAAGGCAACGAACTAAAACCGCAGGTGCAGCGCATCAACTGGGATCCGATTCAAGCGGAAAAGGGTGGCTACAAGCATTTCATGCTCAAGGAGATTTACGAGCAGCCGCGTGCCGTTCGCGACACCACGCAAAGCCGCATCTCGCTCGACACCGGCCATGTCTTCCTGGACGAGATGAAGATCACCGAAGCCGACTTTCGCAACCTCACCGACATTAAGATCGCCGCCTGTGGCACGGCATGGCACGCGGCGCTGGTCGCCAAGTACCTGATCGAAGAATTGGCACGATTGCCAGTCGAAGTGGATTACGCCTCGGAGTTCCGCTATCGCAATCCCATCCTCAACGCCACTTCGCTGATGATGGTCATTTCGCAATCAGGCGAGACGGCGGATACGCTGGCTGCCCTGCGCGAAGGCAAGGAGAAAGGCTGCAAGACGCTGGCCATCTGCAATGTGCAGGGCGCAATGATGACGCGCGAAGCCGACGGCACTATCTACACGCACGCCGGGCCTGAAATCGGCGTCGCTTCGACCAAAGCCTTCACCTCGCAAATCGTCGCAGCGTATTTGCTGGCAATGTACCTGGCGCAGGTTCGCGGCACATTGAATGAGGACAAATTGAAATGGCACGCGCAGCATTTGTCCGAACTTCCCGTCAAGATCGAAAAGCTGCTGAACAGCGAAACCGATTACGAAGAACTGTCGCGCGCCTTCGTGCTTTCGACGGACTTTCTGTATCTAGGTCGCGGCATCAACTTCCCGATTGCGTTGGAAGGAGCGCTGAAGCTGAAAGAGATTTCCTACATTCACGCTGAAGGTTATGCCGCCGGAGAGATGAAGCACGGCCCTAACGCTTTGATTGATTCGCGTCTGCCGGTGGTGGTTATCAACACGCTTGATCCTGACGACGAAAAGTCGCGGCTGCGGTACGAGAAGACGGTCTCGAATATTCAGGAAGTTAAAGCGCGCGACGGCATCGTGGTTGCCATCGTCACGGAAGGCGACCAGGACACGCGCGACGTGGCCAGCTTCACCATCGAAGTCCCGCCTTCCAGCGAACTGCTTTCGCCAGTGCTCTCGGCGATTCCGCTGCAACTAATGGCCTATCACATCGCCGTCCGGCGCGGCTGTGACGTGGATCAACCGAGGAACCTGGCGAAGTCAGTGACGGTGGAATAAGAACGCTACTTATTCTGGTAGCGCGTGATAAATACAGATGGGGTTCGATCAGTGTTTGCTGATCGAACCCCATCTGTATCTTGAGCTTTGGCGAAGCTGTTAACGGGAGGAATCGTTAGCTGTATCGCAGCCATCTGAACAGTTCAGGAATCGTCGGCCGTTTGCCGTACATCAGCACGCCGATGCGATAAATCTTTGCCGCCAGCCACACCACGCCGACGATGGTCACCACCATCAAGACAATCGAAAGCACGATCTGCCAGATTGGCGCGGCTTCCAGCGCGATGCGCAGAAACATCAGCGATGGGCCGAAGAAAGGGATCATGGAAAGAATCGTCGCCGCTTTGCCCGTTGGGTTTTGCATGACCATCGTGGACAGGATCATTCCCAACGCGAAGGTCATGGTGATTGGCATCTGTACTTGCTGGCCATCGTCGTCGCTGGAAACGATGGCACCCACCATTGCGTACAGCGTCGCGTACAGGAAATAGCCCAGCAAGTAATAGATCACGAAGCAGGCCAGCAGCAGGATGGAAATCTTCGGCAGTTTGTCAGCGTATGCCATCAACATGGGCGCTGCCGATAACAGACTCAGAATCCCACCAAAGACCGCCCAGATCAGGTATTGCGTCAGGCCGACCAGCCCGATGCCGATGACTTTGCCCAGCATTAGCTCGAACGGGCTGACCGAAGAGAGCAGTACTTCAATAATGCGATTCTGTTTCTCTTCCGTCACGCCGCGCATGACCGTCACGCCGTAAACCAAAATGGTCAGATACAAAAACATCAGCAGCGTAAATGCGAGAATGACGCGCCCGCCGCCGCTTTCTCCACGTTCGTTGACGGCTTTTAGCGTGACATCCTGGGTCAGTTCGCGAATGCGTTCGGCATCCAGGCCCGCCAGCGCAATACGACGTTCGGAAATTGCCTTGTTCAACGCGTCTTCCAGACGGGTTCTGCCAATGATGGCATTCGAATTTTTAGCGTAGATCGTGATCTCTTTTTGAGTCAGTGCATCGGGCGGCAAAATTAAATAACCGTCCAACTGTTTGCGGGCCAGCTTATCTGCCAACGCTTGCCGGTGCGGCTCAATCTCTTCGCCCGGTTTGACCTCTTCGCGGATTATTTCGTAATGCGGCTGCCCGGATTTTTTTGGTTCCAACAATGCGCCCATCCGCTCAGTCAGTGATGGGTCACCGGTTTGATCCAGCACGGCAATTCGATATTGGTCGGGGCCGCTGTAACGCCCAAGCAGAAAGGGCACAAGAACAAACGACGACATCACCAGCGGGCCGATGATTGTGCCGATGACGAAGCCCTTCGATTTCACGCGCGTCAGATATTCGCGTTTGATGATCGTCATTAACTTGCTCATTGCTGTGCTCCTGTTTGCCTGTCCGTCTGTTTGGCCCTCTTCGCCAGATCCTTTAGAAACCGCCGTGTGAAACGCGCTGCTTCCTTGTCGGTTTTCAGCTCTTCTTTTAAACGTTCCAGTTCTTCTGATGTGTCTACATCGTACCAGGCAGGCCCAACGATCAAACTCAGGCCTGTCTTCTTTGCCTGAGCCTCGGTCGCCGCCATTACGCCGCCCGTGCCCCAGGGAATATCTTGAAAGATTTGTTGATGTAGTTTGCGCATGCCGATCAGGCAATAGCCCTCATCTTCGGCTGGTACGAC
>JBDSAM010000233.1:0-3442 GCA_039922135.1 Blastocatellia bacterium | reverse complement strand
GGATCGCCGTCGAAACGCCCGCGTAAGGTTTAAACACGCCCGACGGCATCGAAATGATGGCGTCCAGTTTGTGCTCTTCGACCAGCTCGCGGCGAATGGTTTTGTGCGCGTTCGACGAACCGAAGAGCACGCCGCCCGGCACAATCACCGCCGCACGTCCGCCCGTTTTCAGCAGCCGCAGGAAGAGCGCGACAAACAGCAGTTCGGTCTTTTTGGTTTTGACCACCTGCAACAAATCCTTCGCCGTGCTTTCGTAATCCAGCGAACCGGCGAACGGTGGATTGGCCAGGATGACGGTGTAGCTTTCCGTGTCGTCGGCGTGGTCTTCGGACAGCGAATCCTTGTAGCGGATGTTCGGATTTTCAACGCCGTGCAGCAGCATATTCATACTGCCGATGCGCAACATCGTCCGGTCGAAGTCGTAGCCGTTGAACATGCCTTCGTTGAAATGCGCCAGCAACTTGTCGTCAGTCAACATCCGCGAATGATGCCGGCGCAGGTATTCGCCCGCCGCAACCAGAAAGCCCGCCGTCCCGCAGGCCGGATCGCAGATGCTGTCTTTGGGCGTGGGCGCGACCATTTCGACCATCAACCGGATGATGTGGCGCGGCGTGCGGAACTGCCCGTTCTGGCCGGACTGCGCGATCTTGCCGAGCATGTATTCGTACAAATCGCCTTTGGTGTCGCGGTCTTCCATCGGGATGCGGTCAATCATATCCACCACGCGCGAAAGCAACCCCGGCGTCGGAATGGTGAACCGCGCATCTTTCATATGGTGCGAATAGGTCGAACCCTCGCGGTCGTCTTGCAGCGCGCGGATGAAGGGAAAGACGCGCTCAGCCACAATGCTGTACATCTCAGCCGGGGCTTCGTGCTTGAACTCCGACCAGCGCAAGGCTTTCTGTTCCTCGCTGAAGACCGGGCGTTCGATGGGGGCTTTGGTTCCCCGAGCTTTCCGCAGGGCGGTGTTGTGCAGATCGTCCAGCCGTTTGATGAAGAGCAGATAGGTAATCTGCTCGATGACTTCCAGCGGGTTCGAGATGCCGCCCGTCCAGAAGGTGTCCCACAGCCTGTCAACTTGTGATTTCAGTTCGCCGGTGATCATTGGTTATCTAGGTTTGGAGTGCGGTGACTGTCACCGCTTTTCGTTCGGATAAAACCAAAGCGGCGAGGACTCGCCGCACTCTACATGCTGTTTTTAGTTAGATTGTTGGGGGCCAAGCCAAAGGCGGACGCCGATGGCCAAAACGCGCGGGATTATAGGCAAGCCCTTCATCATTTGTCACCCACGTAAAGGCAAGGTTTTTTCGTCCCATAACAAAATGGCTGAAAGGTCGCGGCGTGCTTTGCGTGAAATTGCTTGTCCGTTACTATACGCACCTATGAACAACACCAACCTCACTCGTCGTGAATTCGTGTCCGCTTCTGCCGCATCGGTGCTCCTTACCGCTGCCAGCGCGAGCAAAGTTTTGGGCGCAAACAATCGGCTGCGCGTCGGCATTATTGGCTGCGGCGGATTGTCGCAAGGTTCTCACATTCCCGCGCTGCTGAAGATGAAAGAAACAGACAACGTCGAAATCGTTGCTGTCTGCGACGTTTATCAAAAGCGTTTGGACCAAGCCGCCACCAAAACCGGCGCGAGGCCGATCAAGAATTATCACGAACTGCTTGACCAGAAAGATATTGACTACGTTGCCATCATCACGCCCGAACATTGGCACGCCAAGATGACTTTGGACGCCGCCGACGCAGGCAAACATATCTACTGCGAAAAGCCTATGACTTGGTCAATTGACCAAGCAAAGCAGGTCGTCAAAAAGATTCACGAGACCAAAGTCAAAATGCAGGTCGGCGTGCAGGGGATGTCCGATGATTCGTATGAAGTAGCGCAGCGAATGATTAAGGAAGGCAAAATCGGGCGGCCCATTCAGGCACAGATTGATTATTCGCGTAATCACAAAGGCGACTTCTGGGTCAGCGACGAGCCGGATAAAGATGTCAGGCCGGGCGAGAATCTGGACTGGAACGCCTTTCTAGGGCCGGCGCCAAAGCGCCCGTTTGATCTGGATCGCTTTCTGCACTGGCGCAGGTACTGGGATTATTCGGGCGGCATCGCCACTGATCTGTTCGTGCATCGCATCACACGGATGATTCGCGCACTTGATCTGAAGTTCCCCACGCGCGTCGTGGCCACCGGCGGCAAATGGGAGTTCCGCCAAAGCCCAGCCGAGATTCCTGATACGTTCAATATGATGGCTGATTATCCCGAAGGCTTGACCGTAGTGGTGCTCTCTTCAATGGCCAACGCCGAACCGATCCCGCACGTCATTCGCGGCCACGAAGCAACGCTGGAATTCACCCGTGAAGGTTTCGTCATCCGCCCGGAAGGCCGCATGAATAAAACCGGCGACAAGGAAATCATCACGCACAAGAAGACCGGCGGCGAAGACATTCTGCTCCATCATCGCAATCTGCAAGCGGCGATTCGCGACGGCGCGGCAATCAAAACCGACGTGATGACGGGCTATTACGGCATCGTGGCTGTCCGGCTGGCAACCGAATCTTTCCGCAAGAGCAAATATATGAAGTGGGATGCGAGGCGTGAACGAGCCGTCGAAGCATAACCTGCGGACCTACTACTTGATCTCAATGGCGACGGCTTCCGAAGTAACGCCGTTGAAGAGCAGTTTCATTGTTGTCGCGCCGGGCATGATTCCATCTGGCAACTGCGCGTCCACTTGATACCCGGCTACGTCAGTCACGAATCCAACAAAGGCCGGCGAGATGAACCACTCGCCGGCCTTTACTTTTACGTTGCCGCAATTTGCTGAATCGTTCAGCCCTTCGACAAACAGTCGCACCAGCGATTTTGGTCCGCTGGCGTAAACATCGGTTTGATAATCAAAGCCGTTTCTGATCGTCACGATCTTGGGCGCAGCTGGCCGGGCTTCAATCAATTCAATGTCATAAGCGGGTGACATCTCACCACTTGCGCATTGAACTCTCACATTCGCCTTACCACTGACTGTTCCCGCCGGAATTGCCGATTCGATATAAATCAGTTGATCGAAAGCCAGTCCAGCTTGCGCAACCGCATCCGCAAAGTGCGGGCGCAACCGCCCCACGTAACGCGGCGTGATGATTTGATTGCTGATAATTACCCTCAAGCTATTTGCATCAACGGACTCTTGATCCAGGCCCGCAACAATCAGCGACAGCCAGGCCTCATCGCCGCCGGTTGGAATGGCTTTGATCATTGCGTTGTCAGCGCGAGCGTGAAATTCGATTCGCGGTTTCATCAACGATAACTTGCGCGGCACGCCTGTCGGCTTTCGCATCATCGTCCAGCAAAACATGGTGTCAGCACCGTATAGGCTGATGAGTTGTGCGCCGAGTTTCAGCGCCAGTTGTCGAATCTCGCTTTCAGTAAAAGTCGCTCCAG
>JBDSAM010000232.1:0-6580 GCA_039922135.1 Blastocatellia bacterium | reverse complement strand
AGAGTAATTCAAACGGACATACAAACGGAACAAACAAAAATGCCAATGGCCATAGCGCCGAGCATCAATTTCCGGCTTCGCGACGCATTTACAAAGAAGGCAGGCTTGCGGGCGTGCGCGTGCCTTTTCGCGAAATCACGCAGCACGTCACCAAGACCGTCAACGATTCCATCGAAGTCAACGACGCCATTCACGTCTATGAAACCAGCGGCCCGTGGGGCGATCCGGCTTACAAAGGCGACGTGCGCGATGGCTTGCCCGCCTTGCGCCGTGACTGGATCATCGCGCGTGGCGATGTCGAAGAGTACGAAGGCCGCGACGTTATACCTGTAGACAATGGCTATCGTTCGGTTGACGAAGAAATCTATGCCCGCGAAAAATCCAAAGGCAAGCTGGAAGAATTTCCCGGCCTTCGCCGTTCGCCTTTGCGCGCTAAACCCGGCCACAACGTGACGCAGATGCATTACGCCCGACAAGGCATCATCACGCCCGAAATGGAGTTCATCGCCATACGCGAAAACCAGTACCGCGCGAATCTCCAAGCCGAACTTGAACGAGAAGGCCGCGACCGCAACGATCTTTACTTCACGCACAAAGGCGAGCGATTCGGCGCCAGCATTCCCAAATTCGTGACGCCCGAATTCGTCCGCGACGAAGTAGCCCGTGGCCGCGCCATCATCCCGGCCAACATCAATCATCCTGAAACCGAGCCGATGATTATTGGCCGCAACTTCCTGGTCAAAATCAACGCCAACATAGGAAACAGCGCTGTCGCTTCTTCGTTTGAAGAGGAAGTCGAAAAGATGCGCTGGTCAACGAAGTGGGGCACTGACACAGTGATGGATTTGTCCACCGGCAAGAACATTCACGCCACGCGCGAATGGATTGTTCGCAATTCGCCCGTGCCCATCGGAACCGTGCCGATTTACCAAGCGCTGGAAAAAGTGAATGGCAAGGCCGAAGACCTGACTTGGGAAGTCTTCCGCGATACGTTGATTGAACAGGCCGAACAAGGCGTTGATTACTTCACGATCCACGCTGGCGTGCGGCTGCCCTTCATTCCGCTGACCGCCAAACGCACGACTGGCATAGTCAGCCGCGGCGGTTCGATCATTGCCAAATGGTGTCTGTCGCATCACCAGGATAGCTTCATCTACACCCACTTCCGCGACATCTGCGAGATTATGGCGGCCTACGATGTCAGTTTTTCGCTTGGCGACGGTCTGCGCCCCGGTTCCCAAGCCGATGCCAACGACGCCGCGCAGTTCGCCGAACTCGAAACCCTGGGCGAATTGACCAAGATCGCGTGGGAATACGATTGCCAGGTGATGATCGAAGGCCCCGGCCACGTGCCGATGCACTTGATCAAAGAGAACATGGACAAGCAGCTTGCGCTTTGCCACGAAGCGCCCTTCTACACGTTGGGGCCGCTGACGACGGACATCGCGCCCGGCTACGACCACATCACGTCGGCCATCGGCGCGGCGATGATCGGCTGGTTCGGCACGGCGATGCTCTGTTACGTTACGCCCAAAGAGCACTTGGGCCTGCCCGACAAAAAAGATGTGAAGGACGGCGTCATCGCCTACAAGATCGCGGCGCACGCGGCGGACCTGGCCAAAGGCCACCCCGGCGCGCAACTTCGCGACAATGCCATCAGCAAAGCCCGCTTTGAATTCCGCTGGGAAGATCAATTCAATTTGTCGCTCGACCCCGAAACCGCCCGCGAATTCCACGACGAAACCCTGCCGCAGGAAGGCGCAAAATCCGCGCACTTCTGTTCGATGTGCGGCCCGCATTTCTGCTCGATGAAGATCACGCAGGACGTGCGCGAATACGCCGCTCAGAAAGAGATGGATGAACAAGCGGCGCTGGCAGCCGGAATGGCGGAAAAGGCGGAAGAGTTCAAGCAGGCTGGGGCTGAGATTTATGTGAAGGCCTAGCTTTCATTTCTCACTTGGAATTTGTGCCACAACTTGTGGCACAAACTTTCAGCTCCGCTCTTCATACCAGTCACGGGTTTAATTTGATGACGATTCATCTCACTGAGTACCAGCAACAGATTGAAAAGGCACTTGCCAAAGGCAACGCCACTGAACATACGCACCGCCCGGCGCTCAAAACGCTGATCGAATCGCTTGCCAAAGGCATCACTGCGACCAACGAACCAAAGCGCGTCAAATGCGGCGCGCCCGATTACATCGTCACGCGCGGCGAAGTGCCGCTTGGTTACATCGAAGCCAAAGATGTCGGCAAATCGCTGGATGAAATTGAAGACGACGAGCAGTTGCAACGATACCGCGACAGTCTCTCCAATCTGATTTTGACCGATTATCTGGAATTCCGCTGGTACGTGCGCGGCGAGCATAGGCTGACTGCGCGTTTAGCTAACGCGAACAGGCAAGGCAAGCTCAAAGCAGAGAAAGATGGAGCAGAACAAGTCACCGAACTTCTTGAATCATTCCTTGCCGCTGATCCTCCGACGATCATCAACGCCAAAGATTTGGCAACGCGGATGGCTTCGCTGGCGCGCTTGATCCGTAGTGCGATTCGCTTGGCGTTGGACGATGAAGATAAAAACGGAGAACTGCATCAGCAGTTGAAGAGCTTTCAGAAATCGCTCGTCAGCACGCTGAACGAAGATCAGTTCGCCGATATGTATGCCCAGACGATTTGTTACGGGTTGTTTGCTGCCCGCTATCATGCCAAAGGCGGCGAACGGTTCACGCGCCAGCGTGCAGCGTGGAACTTGCCGAAGACAAATCCATTTTTGCAAAAGATGTTCCACCACATTGCTGGCCCTGACCTTGATGGGCGCGTCGCCTGGGCGGTTGATGACCTTGCTGAACTGTTGCACCGCGCGGACATGAGTACCATCCTGGAAAATTTCGGCAACCGCACACGCCGCGAAGACCCGGTTGTCCACTTTTACGAAACCTTCCTAGCCGCTTACGACCCGAAGATGCGCGAAATGCGAGGCGTTTATTACACGCCTGAACCGGTTGTTTCTTACATCGTCCGTAGCGTGGATCATATTCTGAAGACCAACTTCGCCCTGAGCGACGGGCTGGCCGATGCCAGTAAGATCGAAATCTCCGCTCCCGGCGGCAAAGGCAAGATCGAATCGCACAAAGTTTTGATTCTCGATCCAGCCACAGGCACGGGCACGTTCCTGCACGGAGTGATTGATCACATCTTCGAAACGTTCAAAACTAATCGCGGGATGTGGTCGGGTTACGTGAAAGAGCATCTGTTGCCGCGCTTGTTCGGCTTTGAATTGTTAATGGCTCCGTATGCTGTCGCGCATTTGAAACTCGGCTTGCAACTTTCCGAACTCGGTTACGACTTCAAGGCCGATGAACGGCTGCGCGTCTTTCTAACCAATGCGCTGGAAAAAGCGCCGCAGTTGCGCCCGGACGATACGGCTTTCACTCACTGGCTATTTGAAGAAGCCGCAGGCGCAGTCAAAGCTAAGCAGGAAACACCAGTGATGGTTGTGCTGGGCAATCCGCCGTATTCGGGACATTCCGCCAACACCGGCCAATGGATCATTGATTTGCTACACGGTTCCGACACCATCACCGGCAAAAAGACCGGCAACTATTTTGCAGTGGATGGCCAGCCGCTTGGCGAGCGCAATCCGAAATGGCTCAACAATGACTACGTAAAATTCATTCGCTTTTCTCAGTGGCGCATTGAGCGTACGGGAGATGGGATTTTGGCCTTCATTACCGACAATAGCTACCTCGATAATGTTACCTTTCGCGGTATGCGCCAGAGCCTGATGGAAACTTTCGATGACATCTATGTACTTGATCTGCACGGCAACAGCAACAAGAATGAGCGCAGTCCAGATGGATCAAGGGACAAGAACATCTTTGATATTCAGCAAGGTGTAGCCATCGGCATTTTCGTCAAACGGAAAGAGGGAAAGAAGAAACTTGCTACTGTTCGTCACGCTCACCTGTGGGGCGTGCGCGAAGTATTCACCCAGAATGTTCATAACGAGCGCGAATTGGCGGGTGGCAAATATCACTGGTTATGGCAACACGATGTAAGCACGACAAAATGGGCGAAGCTTAAGCCGCAATCTCCGCTTTATCTTTTCGTACCTCAAGATGTGAATCTGCGGGAAGAGTATGAACAAGGCTGGAAGGTTACAGAGATGATGCCCGTCAATGTGCTTGGTTTTCAGTCGCACCGCGACCACTTTGCACTCGACTTTGAGGAAGCCACCCTGCGCTCACGCATTTCTGCACTGCGCGGTAAGACGGCTTCAGATGAGGAGCTACAAAATCGCTATGAGCTTAGGGACAGTGGCGAGTGGCAACTTGCAAACGTCAGGAAGCGATTGCGCGCCGATAGCGAATGGGAAAAGCATTTTATTCACTGCTTCTATCGGCCTTTCGACAAACGTTTTTGTTACTTCAACACGGCAGCAATGGATCGTCCGCGCCGTGAGTTGATTCAGCATGTCGCGGGTAAGGAGAATTTGTGTTTGAACCTGATGCGGCAGACAAAGATGCCATCCTGGCAACACGTCTTAGTGTCGGATGCGCCCACGCCTGCTGTATTTGTCGAGGTAAAAGACGGTTCGACAGTTTTCCCACTCTACCTGTATCCGAATGGCGAATTGCCGCCAACACTCTTCGAGCACGATAACGGACGCCGCCCCAATCTCGTCGGCGAATTTATCTCCGAAATTTCTGCCAAGCTGAAGCTGAACTTCGTCGCCGATGGCAAAGGCGATTTGAAAAAGAGCTTCGGGCCGGAAGATGTCTTCTCGTATCTCTACGCTGTCTTTCACTCGCCCGGTTACCGCAGCCGCTACGCTGAATTTCTCAAAAAAGACTTCCCACGCCTGCCGCTCACCACGAATGTGGAGTTGTTCCGCGCGCTCTGCCGTCTGGGCGCGGAACTTGTGGGCTTGCACCTGCTGGAACGCGCGGCCCCGCTGCTGACCGGCTATCCCATCGCGGGCGATAACACGGTCGAGGCAGTGCGCTACGACGAGCAAGAGCGACGCGTGTACATTAACAAGGAGCAGTATTTTGAAGGCGTACCGCCGGAAGTCTGGGCCTTCCACGTCGGCGGCTATCAGGTCTGCCAGAAGTGGTTGAAGGATCGTAAAGGGCGGCAACTGACTTACGACGACCTGACGCATTACCAGCGCGTCGTAGCTGCGCTGGCGCGCACCATTGAATTGATGAACGAGATTGACGAGACAATCAACGCGCACGGCGGCTGGCCGTTACGTTGAATGGCTAAGGCTAGCGATGATTAGTAGTATCCGCGCCAAAGTCTTCACAATAGGAGAGCAGCTATGTCACAACACGCAGTGGTAGAAATTGAAATGCCGTTAGGGCTTGAGCAGTTCAAGTTGCCGGGAGGTGTCAATGATCGTTTGCAGGAGTTGCTGGATCGGCAGGATCGGGGCGAGTCGTTGACGGACGGCGAGCGCAGAGAAGCTGAAGGACTGGTTGAGATGGCAGAGATGCTGTCTTTGCTTCGCCTGCGAGCGCAACGTATCTGGCAAGAGGGGCAAGGCGGATGAGCTACATACCGGCTTTCCTGCGGCGGCTGGTCACCCGTCGGGCAGAGGGGCGGTGTGAATATTGCCGATTGGCGCAAGCCGGGCAGGAAGCAAAATTCCATATTGATCACATTACTCCGGTTGTAGAAGGCGGACAGACCACAGCCGACAACCTGGCCCTGGCTTGTGTCTCATGCTCATTGCGCAAGGGCGCGCGAATGGCCGCTGTTGATCCTCAGAGCGGGATAGAAGAAAGACTTTTTCATCCGCGGTTGGATGTGTGGGCTGAGCACTTTCGCTGGGAAGGCGTGCACGTGGTTGGGCTGAGTGCCACGGGAAGAGCGACCATCGCGCTTCTAGCTATGAATCGTCCCGTCATTCTTGCCATCCGCGAAGAAGAGACTCTGCTCGGAAGACATCCAAGGTAGTAAGCACAATCAGCCTTTGCCCGTCTGCTCGCGCATAAACAATGCAGGCAGCGTTTTCAGAGTTATCTTCAGGTCCAGCCAGAGCGACCAGTTTTCGATGTAGTAAATATCCAGTTGCCCCATTTGCTTGAAGGACAAATGGTAGCGCCCGCTGACTTGCCACACTCCTGTTAAACCCGGTTTCACGCCCAGCCGTTTGCGGTGCCAAGCTTCGTAGCATTCGACTTCGTAAGGAATGGGCGGGCGCGGGATGACGCGACGGCAGGCACTGAGTTTCAGCGCAGAAGTTCTGAAAGACGAAACCATTGAGATCGTTTGGGTTGATGAACGAATTCACCGGTTGTCAGTTGAATTGTTACAGGCCCGCCAGGATAAAACCTATTCGCTCTGAGATGCCGTAAGTTTCGCGCTGATGCACGAGCGCGGCATTCATGAAGCGCTTACCACCGATAAACACTTCGAGCAGGAAAGCTTCATTCGGCTGCTCACTCACTGAAAAGACCATTGCTCGAATGCGTTGGCGCAAGCATTCAATCGAACAGCCGCTCTCGCCAAAATACGCTGGATCGTGATAGCTTGCACTCGCTTCTGGCGACGGGAATCCCTTACGATCGCCATC
>JBDSAM010000231.1:0-2751 GCA_039922135.1 Blastocatellia bacterium | reverse complement strand
GATCCGCACCGGTTGGGATGTGCATTGGGGAACGCAGCAGTATGGCGAGGGCGCTCCATTTCTGACCCGACAGGCTGCTGAATTTCTAGTAAGTGCGTCACCCGCACTGGTCGGGATTGATTCGGTCAACATGGATAACAGGCTGGACGGTGAGCGGCCCGCGCATACTTTGCTGCTGGGCGCGGGCATTCCCATCGCCGAGCATCTTTGCAATCTGGATCAACTGCCGTCTTCGGGTTTTCGCTTCCACTGCGTCCCGGTGAAGTTTCGAGGCGTGGGAACGTTCCCGGTCAGAGCCTATGCTGTCATTGAGTAAACCTTCGCGAGTGAATCCCATCGAGTGAAACTATGTCACTTCAACTTTACCTGCCGGAAACTCGCTATACCGTCGCCAGTCTGCCGCTTGGAGATTACCCGGTGGCAATCGAAGCGTTGTGCGATGCCATTCAGTCTGCCAGTTCTGAAAGCTTTGTTTCGTTCGTCCGCGACAAGCAGGAAATCACGCTGATGATTGCCGAAGAGATTTGGCACGACATCTCGGCGCGATTCCCTGAGGCGCAGGCACGCGGCGATTGGCGAATGATCCGCTTCGACACGATCCTGGATTTTTCCGTCGTCGGCTTTATTGCTGAAATCAGCCGCGCGCTGGCCGAAGCTGACATCAGCATCCTGAGCATTTCCAGCTACAGCACTGACGCTGTGCTGGTGCAGGATGCGCAATTCAACGCCGCCGTCATTGCGGTTAAGCAGGCATTGATGACGCTGCAATATACGCATCTGTCGCAAATCTGACACAGGTCTAATTGCTTTGAAAACGCAAGAACGCAAAGACACGAAGGCGCAAAGAGACAAAAGGATTCTTTGCGCCTTCGTGTCTTTGCGTTTGAAAGGAATATGTAAATGAGCAAAGAGCACGTCGAGATGGAAGGAATGCAGACCAAGGCGGTATACGCCGCCAGTAAATTAAATCGCACATCGGCCATCAGCCCGCCGATCTGGCAAACCACCACTTTCAGCGCCGAAAGCGCCGAAGAGTTCGCCGAGATCGCCACCGCCACCAAACCGCAGGAGTTCTACACACGCTACGGCAATCCCAACCACGCGATGGTGGAAGAGACCTTGGCTCGATTGGAAAACGGCGATGCGGCGCTGGTCTTTGGTTCGGGAATGGGCGCGATCTTTTCGGCCATCGCCAGCCAATTGAACGCAGGCGATCACATCGTCGCGCAGCGCAACCATTACGCGGGCGCAACCACGCTGCTGAAAGAAATTCTGCCGCGCTGGGGCATTGAAGTCAGCTATGTTGACCAGACCAACAATGATGAATTTGCCAATGCCCTGAAGCCGAACACGAAGCTGATCTACGTCGAAACCCCGGTCAATCCGCTGATGCAGATCACCGACCTGCGCTTCGTTGCGGAACTGGCCAAACAGCACAAGATTCTGACCATCTGCGACAACACCTTTGCCACGCCGATTAATCAACGCCCCCTGGAATTGGGCATTGATGCCGTCGTCCACAGCGCGACGAAATACATCGGCGGCCACCACGATGTAACCGCTGGCGCAATGGTTGGCAGGCAGGATTTCATTGAACGCGTTTGGAAGTTTGCGCTGGTGGCGGGCGCAGCGCTCAGCCCGTTCGATGCGTGGCTGCTGTTGCGTGGTTTACGCACGCTGGGCCTGCGCATTGACCGCCACAACCAGAACGCGCTGGCGCTGGCGAAGTTTTTTGAGATTCATCCGAAAGCCACGCGAGTGTATTATCCCGGCCTTGAATCGCACCCGCAGCACGAACTGGCCAAGTCCCAGATGAGCGGTTTCACCGGTATGCTCAGCGTTGAACTGCGCGGCGGATATTCGGCGGCGGACAAGCTGATGTCGTCGCTGAAGCTGGCCACGCGCGCAGCCAGTCTGGGTGGATTTGAAACGCTGATCGTGCATCCGGCTTCGATGTGGAGCTTGCAGCTTTCGCCTGAATTGCGCGCGGCCACCGGGATCAACGAAGGCTTGGTCAGAATTTCAGTCGGCTTGGAAGATCAAGTTGATCTGCTGAACGATTTCGAGCAGGCACTGCATACAGTCTGAGGCAATCTGAGGAAGTCTAAAATGGATACTGAAACGCGCAGTGTCACAATCCGTCAAGCCGAGCCATCGGATGGTGACGCTTTTATCCAGCTTGTGATCGGCTTGGCCAATTACGAAAGCCTGCCTCCACCGGATGCCGCCGGACAGCAAAGATTGCTTGAAGATGCTTTCGGCGCACACAAACGATTTGACCTGCTACTAGCCGAAGTTGAAGGACTGACCGTTGGATATGCCGTCATCTTTGAAACCTATTCGTCATTTCTGGCGCATCCGAAACTTTATCTGGAAGACCTGTTCGTCAATCCACAGTTCCGTGGATGTGGCGCAGGGGGAGCGCTATTCAAGGCTTGCGCGCAGGAGGCCATCCGGCGCGGCTGCGCGCGGATGCAATGGACAGTGCTGGATTGGAACGAATCGGCAATCCGATTTTACGAACGGTTGGGCGCGGAGCACGAAAAGACCTGGCATTGGTATGGGCTGGGCGAAGAGCAACTTCAGCAACTTTCCGCACCCTTTCTGCACCAACGATAAGCCGCTCATGATTTAGGCAAAAAAATAAGGAGAGACTTTTGATCTCTCCTTGTAAAGGCTAGCTTTGCTGGGATGAAAACTTGGAAGACAATGGTGCAAGAACTCATCTCGCACACGTATTGGATTTAGGCA
>JBDSAM010000230.1:0-2960 GCA_039922135.1 Blastocatellia bacterium | reverse complement strand
GGTGTCGCGGATCGCCTCATCATAGAGCGATTCCAATGCCGGGTCCGTGCCGTCACGCGTGGCGACCGCCTCGATCAGAGCAAGAGGTCTTGGGATACTCCCGATTGGCTCAGTGGGGATTGTCATTCGCATACTTCCTTTTGTGTTTGTTCTGGCCAGCGGAAAGTTATCTGATACCCCATTCTTACTCAATTTTCCAGTGCCGCGTCAACATAATGTGCCATCCTGCCGCCCTTAGGGTTGAGGATGGAGTAATTCGCCAGACCAACGATAATGCCTTCCTTTGATTGACGGCAGCCAGATGAATTTGATTCTTGCGAATATCTGGTCTCCTGGTTGGTTATCGTTGATTCAGCAGCTTCACAATTGCGTCCAGCCAATCAATCAAATGCTCTGTGACTTCTTCGCGATTGAGTTCATTCAGCGTTTCGTGGCGAGATTGGTTGAAGATGCGGTAGCTGACCTTCTCCAAACCAATCGAGCGATAGTATTCGGCCAGCGCCGTCGAACCGCGCCCTTCCTGGTTGGCCGAATCGCGCGAGCCGGAGAAGAGATAGATCGGTAGTTGTTTTGGAACCTTCGCGCGGAACTCCGGTTTGGCCGCTTCGGTAATTGCGTCCAGCATGTCCGCCCACAACTGCGTCGAGCACAGAAAGCCACACATTGGGTCAGCGATATACTTGTCCACTTCGGCTTCGTCGCGCGAGAGCCAGTCGAACGACGTGCGGTTCGGCTTGAAGGCTTTATTGAAAGCGTCGAAAGAAAGTTTATTCAGCAACTCGCTCTTGCCGCGTTTGCCCAATCGCCAGCGTTCGAAGCGTGTGATCCACTTGCCGGCGTGAACCAGCGGGCTGACATTGCCGTTCGCGCCTGACATGGCCACAGCGTCGAACAAATTCGCCGTCGCCAGATGCTGCGCCACCAGCGATCCCATGCTGTGGCCGAACAGAATCATCGGATGATTCGCGTGTTCATTCTTCGCCTGCCAGACGATCTGCTCAATGTCTTTTAGAATGCGCGCCCAACCGTCCGCGTCGGCGAAATGGCCAATGCTTTCAGATGTCTTAGCCGTTATGCCATGTCCGCGCTGGTCGTTGGCAAAAACGACGTAGCCGCTCTCGGTCAACGCTTCGGCCAATCGTTCGTAACGTCCCGCGTGTTCGGCCAACCCGTGCGCAATGTGGACGACGGCTTTGCCTGCGCCCACATCCGGCAGCCAGCGATAAACGAAAAGCTTCGCGCCATCGTCGGCTGTGAACGTGAAATGGTTCTCTCTCATTGGTGCGAATCGTCTCCCAGCTTCTCCTGCAGGAACCCTACCGCGATGCCGTATTGGCCAAGGTAGTAGGTCGCCCAAATCAAATAGTTTGCCAGTGGAATAGGGGTTTTGAATTTGCCCGCCGCAATCATTGAATCGGAGATCAAAAACAGAATCGCGCCGATCCATACCCAGGGCTTTGCGAATCCAGCCAGGATTGCCGACGCCGCCATCACCGTGATCACACAGATGTAGACCGTAACCGGCCCTGCCAACCCGCCTAAATCAGGCGATAGCCAATTTGCCATCACCAAGCCATAGATCAATAAGAACCCAGTCAGCGCCACCTGGCCGCCGCTTGGGCGCATTGGGCGTGGCCAGTTCCGCACAAAAAGCAAAATGTAAATGAAATGCGCCGCAAGGAACGATGCCAGGCCGTGAATGAAACGCTGCCCCGGCAGGTCCAGGAAGATGTCACCCAGGCAGGATAAGGTGAGCGCCGCGCCCAGGATCAGATTGTCACGGTCGCGCAGCCATTTGATTCCACGCGGACGGCCCCGCGCTTCGCGCAAACGCCGGATGGCCAGCACGCCCAGCGGCGCAATGCTCAACGCCTTGAACACGACGCTGCCGGGAAAGGGCTGTACGCTTTTCGTAGCCAGATAGACGACGCTGCAACCAATGGAGAGCAATAGCAGCCATCCATCTGCCGCCCTGAAGCCACGCAACCGGCCAAAGGTCAAAGCATCCGTATTCATCTTCAAACACCTCACCCTGGCATAACAATGTCAGGCCATGTCAGAGGTGATCGCTGAACCGCTCGATCACCAAATGGGTTTCTACAGATATTGCGGATGTACGAAGGAAGAAAGCGGCGGGATGATAGCAGCGGGTGAGGAAGTTGGCGAGAGTTGGCTGGCGCGTTCCCATTTCTCTGGCCGCCGGTCAGTGCTGTAGTTAGAACAGGTCTGGCAAAGACGATGATTGACAAGATGCGCCGTCGTGGCCAGCGGCGCGACACTGAACAGCCGGGCAGAGATCGGTTTGGCGGTAGGACCTGCTGGCTCACCGACCAAGGGAGCAAGCAGATCCTGCCGCCAAATCAGCTCTCTATCTGTTGCCGCTCAAAAAACAATTCCCACTTGCGCTGAAAGCGCGCGCGGCGTGACGAAGTGCGTTCCGCTGAAGGTTGAAAGGAAATTGTAGAGCGCGTCCTTGTTAGTCAGATTGACTGCCGTCAATCGGAAGGTCATTCGCGTGTGTTCGGTGCGCAGCAGGTTGTCCGTCCCGATGCTCAAGTCGAAAAGGTGACGCGGCGCGATACGCGGCGGGTTATGGTCGTCGCTTGCCGTCCCGTCCGCCGGAATGCGCACGCGCGTTGCGCCGCGATTGGCATCTTTACAACTGGTAAGCCCTTGCATCGGCGTGGCGAAGACATTGCCGCAAAACAACCCGATCTGCGCCTGCTCGTCGGGTGTGAAGCTCAGCGCGCTCGCGAAGTCGGGCACCGCGCCCGAAACCAGCCCGCTGTCGTAGCGCCAACTGAAGGAGATGTACGGCTCGATCTTTTTGAGTCGGTGGAATTGATACTGCACCTGCGTCGTCTGCTGGAATGCTTGATCGTGGTCAATGCGAAAGACGCCTGTCGGCAAATCGGAGTTGAAAAATAGCCCGCCGCTTTCTGGCGGAAAGTAGCGCGCCC
>JBDSAM010000229.1:0-5791 GCA_039922135.1 Blastocatellia bacterium | reverse complement strand
GCTTCCCGGCGGCGATGGGCGCGGCGGTGGCGCGTCCTGATGAACTGTGCGTGGCGGTGGTTGGCGACGGCGGATTCCAGATGGTCTTGAACGAACTGGCGACCGTCAAACAGTACAATATCCCGGTCAAGATTCTGATAATCAACAATGGCTATCTGGGCATGGTGCGCCAGTGGCAGGAACAGTTTTACGATCATCGCTATTCGCACAGCAACATCGAAGTCCAACCCGATTTCGTCAAGCTGGCTGAAGCCTACGGCGTTTCGGCATTGCGCGCGACCAAGATGAGTGAGGTCACTCACACCTTGGAAAAAGGCTTGAACATGCCGGGGCCAGTGCTGATTGAAATGAAGGTGGCACGCGAAGAAAACGTGTTTCCCATCGTGCCTGCCGGCGCGGCATTAAAGGATATGATCCTGGCGTAGTGTTGGTGGCTGGTGGTGGGTTGAAGGATCGCCTTCCGCCACGCTAGCCACTAACAACCAACAACCAATTACCAACTATGAAACATACAATTTCACTCCTAGTCGAAAACGAATACGGAATGTTGACGCGCGTGGCTGGGCTGTTCAGCGCGCGGGGCTATCAGATAGACACGCTGAACGTCGCGCAAACGCTGGAAGACGGCGTTTCGCGGATGACGCTGACCACGCATGGAAACGATCACGTCATCGAACAAATCATTCAGCAATCGCGCAAGATGGTCCGGGTCATTGAAGTCAGCGACTTAACCGCAGCCCCGCACGTCGAACGCGAGATGGTTATGCTGACCGTCAACGCCGCGCAAGGCCAGCAGCGGCAGGAGGTCTTGAGCTTGGTTGAAATCTTCCGCGCCAAGATCGTGGACGTTTCCACCGACGCCTTCATTCTGGAAATGACCGGCAATGCCGAAAAAGTTGGCGCGTTTATCGAGTTGCTTAAACCCATTGGCATTCGCGACATCGTGCGCACCGGTCCGGTGGCGATGACGCGCGTCGCCCACATCAACGCGCAAAAGCTGAAAGACGATGACGAAGAGTTTTCAGAATTGTCATTGAACGAGAAAGTTTAGAGCCGGTACGATACAGAGAGCGGTAGCGACCTGGTGGCTTTGTGGAATACGCCCCGTGATATTCAGGTCGCTCCGCTCCCTGTAGTGATCCTCACGCTCAACGAAACAGTCTAACCCCCAAACAACAGGAGCAAGTTTTCGAATGAACATTTATTACGACAAAGACGCCGATCCGAAAAACCTGGCGGGAAAACGCATAGCCATCATCGGCTACGGTTCTCAGGGCTTCGGCCACTCGAACAATCTGAAAGACAGCGGCTGTGACGTGATCGTCGGTCTGCGATCGGACAGCCCGTCAGTGGCCAAAGCCCAAAGCGCCGGCCTGGAAGTACTACCCGTGGCTGATGCCGCCGAACGCGCCGACATCATCATGCTGCTGACGCCAGATGAACTGACGCCAGGCATCTACAAACGCGACATCGAACCGCACCTCAAAGCTGGCAAATATCTGGCGACGGCGCACGGCTTTTCGATCCATTTCAAAAAGATCATTCCGCCTGCGGATGTGAACGTGTTTATGGTTGCGCCGAAAGGCCCCGGCCATCTGGTTCGGCGCGAATACGAAAAAGGCGGCGGAGTACCTTGTCTGATCGCGGTTGCGCAAGACCCCAGCGGCGATTCCAAGCAGGTTGCACTTGCTTATGCTTCGGCGATTGGCGGCGCGCGCGCGGGCGTGATTGAAACCACCTTCAAGGAAGAGACCGAGACCGACCTGTTCGGCGAACAGTCTGTGCTTTGCGGCGGCGTGACGGCATTGATTCAAGCCGGATTTGAAACGCTGGTCGAAGCGGGGTACGCGCCCGAAATGGCTTACTTCGAATGCCTGCACGAAATGAAGCTGATTGTTGACCTGATGTACGAAGGCGGCATCTCAACAATGCGCTATTCCATCTCTAACACCGCCGAGTACGGCGACTTAACTCGTGGTAAACGCGTCATCGGGCCGGAAGTCAAAGAGCGCATGAAAGAGATTCTGGGTGAGATTCAGTCAGGCCAGTTCGCCGACGAATGGATGGCCGAAGCCGAATCCGGCAAGCCCAACTTCAATCGTCTGGTCGAAAGCGGGAAGAAACACCAGATCGAAGAAGTCGGCGCAAAACTGCGCGGACTGATGCCGTGGTTGGCCAGCAATAAGATTGTGGACAAAGCCAAAAACTAACGGCTCAATCTTATTCAAGTAGAGGCGCGGAGCCGCTGGTGGGTTTAGTCGTCGAGGCTCCGCGAATATTTTATGGGACAAGTTCATACGCAAATGACGATCATTAACCGGGCGGATGAGATACGCGCGGCTGATGGAACAATTTCTGCTGATCAAATTCGCAAGGTGACACTGACCAGCGTGCTGGCGGATAGCGGCGCAATGATGCTCTCACTGCCCATTCGCATCATTGAACAGCTTGGACTGACTCCATTGAAAGAAGTTCTTGCCTCAACCGCCGCAGGTTATCAACGGACGCGAGTGTTTCAAGACGCGAAGATTTCGATTGGCGACCGCGTCGGCGTCTTTCAATGTTTGGAATTGCCCGGCGGCGACAATCCGCTGCTAGGTGTGATTCCAATGGAAGAACTAGGGCTTGAGCTTGACCTGCAGAAACAGGAATTGAAAATGCTGCCGATGGAGCCGGGCAATTCATATTTACTGGCGTATGGCTACACACTCTTCAATCTGGACGGGACGCCACTCGACGAAAATGAACTAAGGACAAAATAGCAATGAAAGACAATTGGGTGGAAATCTACGACACGACGTTGCGCGACGGCGCACAGGGCGAGGGCTTGGCTTATTCGGTCGAAGACAAGATCAAGATTGCCCGCGCGCTGGATGAAATCGGCGTCGCCTTCATCGAAGGCGGTTGGCCAGGTGCGAACCCCAAGGACGTGGAGTTCTTCGAGCGCGCGAAATCCATTCAACTGACCAATGCCTTATTCGCCGCCTTCGGCAGCACGCGCAAAGCGAATGCCCTGGCCGCCGATGATGCCGTTGTGCAAGGTTTGCTGGCCGCGCAAACGCCTGTCGTGACGATCTTCGGCAAATCGTGGGACTTTCATGTTGATGTCGCCCTGAAAACTACGCTGGAAGAAAACCTGCGGATGATTGCCGACACGGTCAGCCATTTGAAATCCTGCGGCCGCCGCGTGCTGTACGACGCCGAACATTTTTTCGACGGCTACCGCGCCAACGCCGAATACGCCCTGGACACGCTGGCCGCAGCCGCGCAAGCCGGAGCCGAAACCATCATCCTGTGCGATACCAACGGCGGCCGCTTGCCCGAAGAGATTGCCGACGCGGTTGCGCTGGTACACAAGCGAATCCCGAATGTTCGCATCGGCATTCACTGTCACAACGACAGCGAACTAGCTGTGGCCAATTCCATCGCCGCCATTGAAGCTGGCGCGACCCACGTGCAGGGCGTGATGAACGGTTACGGCGAACGCTGCGGCAATGCCAATCTCTGCTCGGTCATTCCGAACCTGGAACTAAAGATGAATCGCCATTGCCTGCCGGATGGCAAGCTGAAGCTGCTGACGCACACCAGCCGCTACATCAACGAAGTCGCCAATCTGGTGCCGAACGAACGCGCGGCTTTTGTTGGCCGCAGCGCCTTCGCGCACAAGGGCGGCATCCACGTTTCCGCCATTTCGCGCGCCAAAGAAACCTACGAACATATTCATCCGGAAGATGTAGGTAACGAAACCCGCGTGCTAATCAGCGACCAATCCGGCATCAGCAACATCCGCTTCAAAGCCGATGAGCTTGGCGAAGAGTTCAACAACAACCCGGAAGCCGCGCGCCGTTTGCTGGCGCAACTGAAAACTCTGGAATACGAAGGCTATTCATTTGAAGACGCCGAAGCTTCATTTCAATTGCTGGCCTGGGGCGCGCTGGGCAAACGCAACCGCTTCTTCGAACCGATTGAGTATCGTGTCTTCATCGGATCATCGGGCAATCCCGAAGCCGTCGTGCGGCTGAAGATCGCCGATGAAGAGATGCATACGGCTAGCCTGGGCGTCGGGCCCGCGCACGCGCTTGATCAGGCTTTACGCAAGGCTCTGCTGACGCATTACCCGCAAATTGAAGAATTCCACCTGATTGATTTCAAAGTCCGCATTCTGGACGGCGAACACGCCACCGCCGCCAAAACCCGCGTCCACATCGAAACCAGCAACGGCGAAAAATCTTGGAACACGGTCGGCGTAGGCGAAAACATCATCGCCGCCACCTGGCAGGCGATCATCGAAAGCATTGAATACGGATTGCAGATTGGCCGATCATGACAGGCCGGAGTTACAATTCCGGCGAAGGAGGTCTTCCAATGGCAAACGAGAATCTGGCTTACAAATATGACGAAGAGTTTTACCCCGAAGCGCCGCACGTCCGCCGCACTCACATCCCGCCTGAGGCGATGAATTACGAAACGATGTCGGAGTTCGGCAAGGAGCTTTACCGTCTGAGCGAAGAGTACGCAGCCAGCGGAGAGAAGCTTTATACTGAGGAAGAAATCGAAAAAGAACTGGCTCGGCGCAAGGGAGGATATATCCCGGATGACGATAACGATGACGAATAAGATCATCACGTTCGCTGATTCATCGCTTCTGATCAACGCCATCGCTGGATAGAATCCGGCGCGGAAAATGCGCGCCGTCACCATCCTGGGCGATCAACGCAGGGATTTTGTCGCCACTCGCTTTTTGCAACTCGAAGTTCTGCCCATCCCAAGCAAATATCATCGAATTCGGGAACTGGATTTCTACCAGAGGTTTTTCAGCCGCGTTGCATGCTGGCTTGACGAAGAGCCATTGATCGAACCCGCGCCTAGCTTGGCTTGCCAATACGGGCTGGGCGGAATGGATGCTTTGCATCTGGCTGCGGCCATCCATCTGAACGCCGAATTTGTCTCTGCCGAAAAACCGACCAAGCCTTTGTATCAAGCATATCAGAACGTCTCATCCATCTACTGATGCGCGCAGGTAGTTGAGCCAATCAGCGCTTCCCGGTAATCTCTCACCCAATCGCCCGTTCACGGCGCAAACCATTTCGGGAAAACTCATAAAGGAACGAACAAATATGCAGATCAAGAAGGTTGGTGTACTCGGCGCGGGCTTGATGGGCGCTGGGATTGCACAGGTGGCGGCGGCCAGTGGCCACGACGTGATTGTGATTGAAGTCAATGAAGGATTACTTCAAAAAGGTCTGGCCGGGATTGAGAAGTCGCTCGCCAAATTCGCAGAGAAGGGGACGATCACCACTGTGCAGAAAGACGAGACGCTGGCGCGGCTGAAAGGTTCAACGAAGCTGGAAGACTTAGCCGATGCCGACATCATCATCGAAGCGATCATCGAAAACCTCGCCATTAAACGCGAGACTTACGCGAAGCTGGACGGCCTATGCAAAGCCGAAACGATCTTCGCCTCAAACACTTCGTCGCTTTCAATCACCGAGATAATGACGGCGACTTCGGCAGAACGTCAGCGCCGTTTTATCGGCATGCACTTTTTCAACCCCGTGCCGCTGATGAAGCTGGTTGAAGTCGTCCGCACGATTCTGACCGACGATGAAGTTTATGCCGACGCAGTAAATCTAGGCGCAGCGTTTGGCAAGACGGTGGTACAGACCGGTGATAGCACTGGCTTCATCGTCAACCGATTGCTGATCCCATATTTGCTGGATGCCATTCGCGTTTTGGAGCAAGGGCTGGCTTCGACGGTGGACGTTGACAACGCAATGAAGCTCGGCTGCGG
>JBDSAM010000228.1:0-12085 GCA_039922135.1 Blastocatellia bacterium | reverse complement strand
TAACAGCGCGCGACTTTTGATCCAACGGTTTTAGCAACTCGAATCGTCAAGGCCAGATGCTCTTCCGCCGTGCCGAAGCGCGGGCTGAACGATTTTGCCGATGGGCAGATGCTGCCCGTCCCGGCTTGGATTTCAATGCCCAGGTCGTCGGCTTTCTTCTTGATGTCCTTCAGGTACTTTTCGTCGCGGCTTTCGTACACGTCCAGATCGGAAAAGAGCACCGTGTCCACTTTCAGCTTCGCGGCGTAATCTAGCAGTTGCGGAGCTTTCCAGCCCATGGCGCGAATCGAAAAATTATCAAAGCCGAGTTTGATATTGCGGCGTTTCGTTTGGGATTGAGCAAGCATAGTCGTATCGAGAGTAAGCGCGGCAGCGGAAGCTGACAGCGTTTTCAAAAATTGGCGTTTCGAGTTTGTCATCGGTATTCCAGTGATTGGAGTTTTTACCTTTACATAGCAAGGTTTGGTTGAGACCGCTAACTGCGGATAATGTCCCAAACTTGCGGGTTTATGACACGGGCTGGCGGCAAAAGGCAATTCGTTCGCCCCGACAGTTTACCCTGGGTTACTTTGGAGGGATGCCTTAGGTCTGATCTTCGCTGGCTTTGGCCTGCTCCGGTGGTCTGTGATAAACAATCAGCTATGCCTGAACTTCCTGAAGTTGAAATGGTCGCGCGCCATCTGCGGGGGATGATCGCTGGGCGGACTATCACCAAAGCCCAACTGCTGCGCGCGGGACTTGCGCCGGAAAATCCGCCGCGCCAGTTCGCGCAATGGTTGAAGGGCGCGCGGGTAGAAGAAGTGACGCGGCGAGGCAAACACATATTGGCGCATCTGTCGAACGGGTGCACCTGGATCACACATCTGCGAATGACCGGACGGTTTGTTTATGGCGGGCTGGATGAAACGCCCCCGCCGCACACGCATGCGATGTTTTGGCTTGACGACGGGCGGAAGCTGATGTTCGCAGATCAGCGCCATTTCGGAATGATGATGGTTGTCCGGCGCGATGAACTACAGAACGTCACGCATCTGAGCAAGCTTGCGCCAGAACCTTTCGATGCAGCCTTCACTGCTGCTTACTTGCACAATGTTCTGAAACGCAGCAAGCGGCCGATCAAACTATTTCTGCTGGATCAAACGCGCGTTGTTGGCTTGGGGAACATTTACGCGGCGGAAGCGCTGCACCGGGCGAAGATCAGCCCGCGTCTGGTCGCCAGCAAATTGTCCAGGCCGCGCGCCGAAGTTCTGTACCATGAAATTGTCAGCGTTCTGAATGAAGCAATTGAAGCGGGCAGCACCCTGGAAACCGACCCGCGCGAGGTCTATGGCCGCTACGGCGACGGCGCGTACGAAGACAGGTGGCGCGTGTATGAGCGTGAAGGCTTGCCATGTTTAACCTGCGGCGTGGGCGTCCGGCGTATCACGCAAGGCGCGCGCTCGACTTACTTCTGCCCGCGATGTCAGCAGCGATGAGTTACAATCCTTCCCGCAAAAGGAGATTCACAATGGCGGCATTACCAGATCGCAAATACACAGTTGAAGAGTACATCGAACTGTTGAAGAACTCAGATGAACGCTTTGAATACTTTGACGGTGAGATTGTCTCGATGGCAGGAGGCAGAGCCGAACACAGCGACATCGCAGCCAATGTAATTTTCGGTTTGAGAGACAAGCTGAAAGGGCGTCCATGCCGAGTTAACGGCGGAGACCTAGCGGTCAAGACGGTCAAGGCTTGGCCATTTCGGTACCCCGATGTCAGCGTTGTTTGCGGCGAGCGGATTCTCGAAAAAATGCAGGGCATTGACCTGTTGGTCAATCCGGTGCTGATTATCGAAGTGCTCTCGTCTTCCACGGCAGACTATGACCGCGAGGAAAAGTTTTTGGCGTATCAGGCAATCGAAAGCTTTCGGGAATACCTGCTCATCGCTCAGGAGCGCGCGCACATCATCCAATATATTCGCCAATCCAATGGCAAATGGCTGCGCGATGACATCATCGGATTGGAGAGCGAAGTCAGACTAGAATCGGTCAGCGTGACGCTGCCACTCAAGGATATTTACGAGATGATTGAATTCCCGCAGCCGACGACGCCTGTGGCAAAAAGCACAGCCAGCGAGCAGCAAAGTTGAAGCTATCGGCTGCCGGTTGTGTCGCGCCGCAGTTCACATAGAATTGCGCCTACAGTTGCGGTTCAATAGGATTGATAAACGTAGAACAAAACTTTCGAAGTATTCGTCCTTTGCTGTCATGAAAAATCGCCCCTCTTCACACCTCCTCTTGCTGGCGGCGCTGGTGGCGCTGGACGCGCTGGCCTACTTCGCGATTTATCGCGCCGGGGTGGCGCGCGGGTATGCGCCGTCTGTGCTGCTGGCATGCCGCGATCTGGCATTTTTCATCCCAATCTTTTTCGTCTTTATCTGGATGGCGCGAAGGCATAAATACATGGGCGATCTGACCTTGTTTACCGTCGCGATCCTACTCTTTAGCATCGGCCAGTTTGTGCAGTACCGTTTGTTCACCGATCCCGAATACGGCGTTAGCAACCGGGCCACCGTGCGGCAGGCGCGATTGGCCAAGGCGCGGACGCAACAGTACAAGAACATCAATCAGTTTTATGACGCGGACAAAAAACGCGCGCTGTTCGGCGATCCAAACTTCCAGCTTCAGACCGACACGCGGGTGAATGCGGACGAACCGCAGTATTGGACGCTCAGCCGTATCTTTACATCCCTCTCTTCGCTGATTCCACTGGCGGCGTTTTTAGGCTTCGCCATCGCGTTTGCGTTTATGCGCCGCGATGACATTTTGCTGTGGTTGCAACGGCACAGCTTTCTGCTTGGGATAATTACAACGCTGCCGTTTGCCTTCATTGCCATTTTCCTGTCGCAACGCGGCAAATCCCTGGGCAACACAACGCCGTGGGAGCCGGTCAAGGTGACGTTCTTGCTAAGTTACGCAGGGATTTTGGCAGACCATTACCGCAATCTTTCGCGCACGCATTGGGGCATTCCGCCGTGGCGGTTCGTGCTGCCATTCCTGCTGGTGGCGGCGCTGCCGATCATTCCATTTTTTGCGCTGAAGGATTTTGGGCAGATGCTGGTCTTTCTGGGCGCGTATGTGACGTTGTACGTCGTGGCGGTGCGGCGGCTGCCGCAGGTGACGATTGCCATTGGATTGATGGCGGCGCTGTTTGTTGGCGCAATCTTTGCGGCAGGCATATACAACACTGCCGTGCGCGTTTTTACCGAAGACGCGCAAATCTCTCCGGTCGAACGTGTCAAGGGCGTCATCAGCGAAGGCGTGCCGGATCGCATCAAACAGCGTTTCTATCTGTGGCTGCATGGAGGCCTTGCGCCAGATCAAGAGCAGAATGATTGGTGGGCGAATGAAGCCTGGCGCGCGCCCGGAGATAGCGATGAAGAGAAGTGGTATAACAAGTATGCCTATCAACCGTCGCAGGCACTGTTTGGCGTCAGTGATGGGCGATTGCTGGGAACGGGGCTGGGGCGCGGGTATCCTAACACTGTGCCAATTGCTGATTCTGACTTCATCTATGCCGCAGTGGCCGAAGAGATGGGAATCTTCGGCGGGGCAATTATCATTTGTGCATTCATCATCATAGTAGCCGCTGGAATGCGCACCGCCATTGAGGCGCGCGATATGTTCACCAAGCTGATTGCAGCCGGCATTACTTCGTTTCTGGGCTTCCAGGCAATCGTAAATATTGGCGGGGTGTTGCGAATGTTGCCGATGACGGGCATCACGCTGCCGTTCGTCAGTCACGGCGGATGGTCGCTGATTACCAGCTTCTTTATGTTGGGAATGCTGATGGCGATTTCGCATCGGAATAATATGGCCAGTAGTCAGTAGTTCGTTGTTAGTTGTCTGTAGTCTGTCGTTAGTTGTTGTTTGCCAATGCGAGCTTTCAACGGCTGCCACTGACCACTGATCACTGACCACTGACCACTGACCACTGACAATTGACTATGCTCAAAACGACAGTCGGACAAATCACGGACAAAGGGCTGAAGCGCCAGGCGAATGAAGACAATTTGCTGGCGCTTCCAGAACAAGGTCTGTTTCTGGTGGCGGATGGGGTCGGCGGGCGGCGTGGTGGACAGACAGCAAGCCGGACTGTTACCGAAGTCTTCGAAAAAGTGTTCAGTCAGCCACAGCCGCCCGGGTCACCCGAATCGCAGATGGAAGAGTTGCGCGCCCTGATCGCCAGCACGGTTGATCTGTGCAATCAGAAAATCTACACCGAGGCTGAAATGACTCCGGAATTGGACGGAATGGCGACGACGCTGGCGTTGGCGGCGGTGCGTGGGAAGCGCGCAATTGTCGCGCATGTTGGCGATAGCCGCGTTTACCGCTGCGATCCACAGGGACTGATTCAACTGACCGAAGACCACAGCGAAGTTGGCGAAGCCGTCCGCGCCGGGTTGCTGACGCCAGAGCAAGCTGAAAACCATCCGCGCCGCAACGTCATCAGCCGCGCCCTTGGCGCTGATTCAGAAGTCGAAGCTGAGATTATCGAAATCGAAATTGATAGAAGCACGACGTTGTTGTTGTGCAGCGACGGCATTACGCGCCACATTCGCGATGATCAGTTGGAACGCCTGCTGTGCAGCGGCGAACACCCACAAGCTGTTTGCCAGACGATGAAACAGCTTTGTTACAACGAAGGCGCCGAAGACAATCTGACTGCGATCATCATCAATTTCAATGCGCAGGCTGAAGCTGATGAGCAGACCAGACCAGCCCCTTTAATGCGCGCCAAGGCATCGGCCAGTATTGCCAGCCAGACGATAGAAAAAGCGGAAAGACCGAAGAAGTTTATTCAGCTCGGTTCGTCCGCCGACCCAAACACAGATGCAGTGAATGACGAATCGCCACCAGCAGATGGTGAGGCGCTAGAAGAAGATGCACCAGAAAAGGCTGATGCCGAGTTTGCGTCCCAATCAACCTCCGCATCGGTTTCTGCCGTGCCGCGAGAAAGAAAACGTATTCAAGATTCAGATGACATAGCCGCTCATTCGCTTGAGCAGAAAGTCGAGATGTCGAAATTTATGAGACTGAGTGTAATGATCGTTATCCTGCTGGCGGGCTTCGTGCTGGGCGGGTTGTTTGGCGCGCCGTTGTCGCGAATCGTCAATCAGGGGCCGGGAAGTAATTCTCTTGGCCAGCCGCCGCGCATGCTGCGTTACAGCCCAAGCGACCCCAATATTGCGGATGCCTACGGCATGCTGCTTTCGGGCCGCACCGACGAAGCGCGCAAGCGGCTCAACGAAATTCTGCTGGCCAACCCAACCAGCGCCGAAGGGCATTTCTATCTGGGGCGCGTTGAATACACCGAGAAAAAATATGAAGAAGCGATCAACCATTTCAAACAAGCGGCGACAATTAGCCCGGAACTGGACGAAGCCTGGGTGTTCGCGGCGGCGGCTTATCTGAACATTGGGCAGGCGCGCAATGCTTCTGACAGCTTGCAGAAATTAGTCGCGCCATCCGCCTCGCCGTCGCCGTCTTCATCACCGGCAGCAGGTGGAGGGACACCGGGGCCGAATAAGGCTGCCACGCCTGCCGGGTAGCTAGCCGAACGTTCAAGAAGATGCCTGAACTGAGATTGGAACATAGTTTGCCAAACGTTCAAGAAAGATGCCTGAACTAAGATTGGAACATAGTTTGCCAAACGTTCAAGAAGATGCCTGAACTAAGACTGGAACATAGTTTGGTTGATGGCCGCTACGAGGTTTACGAGCGGCTGAACCGTGGGAGCTACGCCGAAATTTTCGTCGCGTATGACCGCGATGCCACGCGTGCGCCGGTTGTCATCAAGGCGCTCAACACCAGTCTGCAAGGCACGCCCGATCCCGACCTGGAGCGCACGCTGGTCGAAAATTTCCAGAATGAAGCGATTGCCCTGGATGCGGTGCGCCATCCGCACGTGATTCTGCGAACTGATCACGGTACCGCGGCGGATTTGCGCGGCGTGCCATTCCATTACTTGGTGCTGGAATACATGCCGGGCGGGGATTTGTTGGAGCTTTGCCGCCATCGTCCAGCGAAGGCCTTGGCGTTGGACGAAGCACTCTTTTATTTTCATCAAGCTTGCGAGGCTCTCTCTTACGCGCATAGCAAAGGCGTCATTCATCGTGATCTGAAGCCAAATAACTTGCTGCTGAGCGCCGACAAACGGACGCTGAAGATCGCCGATTTTGGCGTCGCCAAGATGACCACTGGCGAAGCTTCTGAGATTACACGAGTCGGCGCGGACGTTTACGCGCCGCCCGAACACAACCCGAACCATGAGGCCGGTGATCTGCGGCAACTGACGGCGTCCGCCGATGTTTATTCGCTGGCCAAGAGTTTTTACACCGTCGTTTGCGGGCGCGCGCCGAATCAGTTTCGTTGCGCCGCGATTCAGTCGCTGCCCGAATCGCTGATGCGTGAGCCGTGGGCAAAGGCGTTGTGTGCCGTGTTACGCCACGCCACCGAAAGCGATCCGAAGATGCGTTACGGAACTGTCAGCGAGTTCTGGCACGAACTGGCGCAGGTCGCCGTGCTGGCGCCGAGCGTCAGGGCAGAAGACATTCCCAATGAAGAGACCATCGTCAAACCGCGGCTGAGCCTTCATCGCAGTATGCTGCCACAAACTCCTATGATGCCGGATTTCGATCCGACCCCGGCAACTTCGCAATTGCAAGAGACCGTTGCGCCAGCGATGCCGGTCGAAGCAGAACTGGCGAGGCAAGGGATTAGCGCTGGAGGGGAAAATCAAGAGGTGGTTGTGGGCGGGAGGACTGTGCCTCTGGTGGATGTGCCGCCTGCTAGACGCGATGATCGTCCGGGGAAAATCTTCATTGATCTGCAACCACAAAAAGCCTCTCCAATTGCGCCAGCTCTCTTGCAGCAAGCTTTGCCTCAGCGAAAGCTGCAACCACCAACCGACAAAAGGCCGATGGCCAAGCCGCCCATAAAGGCATTACCCGCGCCTGTCGCCAGCAAATTTTCAGAGAAGGTTCGCCGTCGGGCTTTCATCGGTTTCCTTGCGGTGGCTTTTGTTGGCTTGCTGCTGGCCGTGTACAACAACTTCCAGGCGGGCACGTTCGGCACGCCCAGGGAGATCGAAGTCGTCGCTGAGCAGATGAATGTCCGCGAAAGGCCGGGGAGCAAATCTTTAGGTGTCATTGCCAAAGGCACTCGCCACCACGTCATTGCGCAAAATGGGCAAGGCTGGCTTCAGATTGAAGTGAGCCAGTGGATGGTCATGACGCCGGGAGTATCCACCGATATAAAACAGGGCTGGGTGAATGGAAGCGCCGATTTCGTTAAAGTAGTTTCAAGGCGTTGGTGGTAATTGTTCAACCAAGGGGAAACACAATGAAGATTTGGAGCGATGTCAAAAAGTGGCTTGATGGCGAGGACGCGATTTCGCAGACGCCCGAACAGCAGCAGCAATTAAGCGAATGGGATGAATTTTTCGTCAAGATCGCGCGTGAAGTCGAGACGGTGATGAAGCGCGAAATGTTTACGCCCCCTGGCGGCCAGACATATCTGCCCGGCGAATACATCATCTACCTGAGCAAGGACGACGATTCGATGTGGCAGGGCCGCAAGCGCGAGGGGCTGGAAGAAGGCCTGGCCATGAGCCTGTCGGAGCGCGCTAAGGAAATGGTTGGCGGAAAGTCGCTGAAGACCGACAAGATCGCGCTTAGTCTAAGTATTGATGGCACGCTGAACAAAGGCCAGGTTCGCGTTCAAGCTGTTTGGGACGACGATTCGCCGAAGACCCAAGTCACCGCCCGCAAGAAGAAGGTCAAAGCCGAACTTAGTGTCGCACCCGGCGACACTGATCCGCTCTATCCTATTGACCCTGCCAATGACCCAAATGACATCGAACGTACGGTTGTTCGCCCGCGTGCGCCGCTTTACGTCATCAACTTTATTCGCCAGGGAGGCGAACCCGAAGTTTTTAAATCGAACAAAGCCAAGATTGAGATGGGGCGAGGCTCTAAAGATTTTCCGGTGGACGTCAAACTGGACGGCGATCAGGAAATCAGTCGCAAGCACGCCATCCTCTCCAAACAAGAAGGCGTGTTCAAATTGGAATGTGTCGGACGCAATGCGATCGAAGTGGATGGCCGCGAAATACAGCCCGGGACAAACGGCGAAGTGAAGCCGGGACAAACGATCAAGATCGGCATTTACGAATTGAAAATCGCCGAATAAGAAAACTGCGCCAAGACAGTTGTTCAATTTCCATCAGGCAAGCGCCGCCATCCGCCAGCGCCAGAAAAAGCGAACCAGCACGGATCAAACTCAGGAAAACAGCTTTCTCTTTCCAGTGGATTTGTGCTTTATTGCTTCGCATAGTTTCGTAATCTTGTGAGAGAGACTCTCACACCCCAATCCCAAATTGCAGGAGAGACGCAGATGAAGTATTTCCGTCAGTTGCCAAACCCGTCGCCAATCCGAATAGTTTTGTTGCCAGTTTTGATGCTTGCGCTTTCGATAATCGCATTTGCACAACAAAAGTCTGACGCTGGCGCGAAGCGCAACGATTTTGCGCAACTGGTGTCTCGGTTATCTGAGAAGGCGGGTTATTTCGGTTCTGATAATCTGGTTTCGAACGAACTGACGTATCAACACGTGCTCGGCAAACTGGCAGAAGGGAAGGTTACAGGCGGCGTTTATATGGGCGTTGGGCCGGACCAGAACTTCACCTACATTGCGCAGATCAAGCCGAAGCTGGCAATCATGCTGGATATTCGCCGCGACGCGCTGTTGCAGCACGTGATGTTCAAAGCGCTGTTTATGATGTCGCGCAGCCGCGTGGACTATCTGTCGAATCTGTTCGCGCGTCCGCTACCGAAGGATTACAAGAAGTGGAATGACCGTCCGATCCGCGATCTGGTGGATTATTACGACCGTACGCCGCTGGACCAGAAGATGGCCGACAAGCTGAAAATCGAAATGCATAAACGCATCGAAAGCTTCGGCCTATCGCTCAATCAACGCGACTGGGAGACGATTGACGAAATCTATCAAGCCTTCTACACGGACTGCCTTGAAGTGCGCTACACCATTCGCGACCGCCCCACAGGGCGATTCTTCCCGGCCTTTCGCGACCTGATGCTGGAAAAGGATTTGGCTGGCAAATACCGCAACTACCTCGCTAACGAAGCCGACTTTATGGTCATCAAGACCATGCACGACCAAAACCGGATTATCCCTGCCACTGGCGATGTTGCGGGTGTAAAGGCACTCAAGTCCGTTGGCGATTTCATCAAAGAGATTGGCGAAAACGTCTCGGCTTTTTATCTGTCGAACGTGGAGTTCTATCTCTTCCGGCAGGATTCGATGGGACGATTTGTCGAGAATCTGAAGTCACTGCCGATTGACAGCCGCAGCGTAATTATCCGCAGCTACTTCAACTACGCCTACTACACCAACGTCCATCCGCAGACGGTTGACAATTATTTCAGTGTGCAACTGCTGCAGCCAATCGGGGCTTTGATCAAAGGCCACGATGCGGGCGAGTTCAGTTCGTACTATGAATTAACGACACGCGGTAGCTTGGAGTTGAAACCCTAATTCCGCACACGAAGGAACGCGAAGATTCACGAAGTATCTCTTTGTGTTTCTTCGTGTAGCTTCGTGGGTAGATGCCTCTCTCAATCTTCAACCAGAAACTTCTTCGTCTCAGCCAAAAAGATTTCCAGTTGATCGTGATGCACCCAGTGGCCGGCGTTGGCGACTTTGATCAGCCTGTGGTTTTTGATGACTGACGCGCGCCCGTCTTTTTCAGGGTCTTGCGCCCAACTCTCCATTCCCCAAAACAACAGAACAGGACAGGTAATCTGTCCGAACATCTCGCGCATATCTTCCACGTGATGGCCGAAGGGCGGGAAGGGGCGCGCAAAGTTATCGAACTTCCAGACCAATGAGCCATCCGAATTCCAGTTTGTGCCGTGCAAGGTCAGGTGGCGCGCGACTCCATCCGACAGATGCGGGTTGGCCTCCTTCATTCTATTCACTGCTGAATCAAGGTTGGGGTAACTATGGGGTTCGCGCTTTTCGGTTTTGCGAATTCCTTCTACCCAACGACGCATGCGCTGCGAGGCCGGAGCGTGGACGTGATGATTTGGCGGCGGCCCCAAGCCTTCGATGGAAACGAGTTTCTTGACCTTTTCAGGGAACACGCCGGTGTAGACCATCGCAACGACGCCGCCAAGCGAATGGCCGATGATATAGATTGGGGCATCCGGACTTGCTGGGTTGATGACATCGGCCAGGGCCGCCAGATCGAGCACGTGTTCGGCGATTGTATAAAGCGCGCCGGGTGCGTGCTGGCTGTTACCGTGGCCGCGCAGATCAACAGCGTAAACATGAAAGTCGTCGCGCAGGGCGCGCGCCACCCAATCCCAGTTGCGTGCGTGATCCAATCCGCCGTGAACTAGAATCAAGGTTGGTTTGCCTTCCATGCCCCAATCCCAGAATTGCAGTTTGAGACGATGCGAATAAAAGAAGTGTGAGATAGGCTCATCAATAGTTGTTTTCAATGACGTGAATCCTCCTGCGCGCTATGCTAGCGCGGCAGTTTCACGGCAGTAAAGCCAGGACACAAATTTACCCAACCTATGCGCCACATCATTTTCATACTTTGGTTCATTCTCTGGTTCATTCTTTTGCTGATGATTCCGGCATTCGCTCAGCAATCTCAGAACCCATCGCCGATGGTCGAACACACTCGCGCGCACCCCCGCTTGACGCAGGAGTCTCCATCAGGTCGGCGCGAAAAGCTGGAACTGGGCGGGCTGTTTATTCCAGCCAAGCTGAAGCTCAAATCTTCCGTGCCGCTCTTCATTCACTTTCACGGCGGGACGTGGCTGCCGGAGGTGGCAGCAGCGCAAATGGGCAACACCGCGGTCATTTCGATTCAGATCGGCTCAGGCTCCAGCGCTTATGCCAAGCCTTTCGGTGACGCGCAACTCTTCTTGCGATTGATTGTCGAAGCCGAAACAAAGGCGGGCGTGAAGTTCTCGCCGATCAGTCTGACGGCTTGGAGCGCGGGCTACGGCGCGGTGCGCGAAATCCTGAAAATACCCGAAAGCTACGCGCGCATTAACCGCGTGCTGCTGATTGATGGACTGCACACTGGCTATGTGGGCAGTAAGCCTGGCCAGGGAAGCTCGCAGGAATCACAGCTTGATACGGAAAATCTGGAAGTGTTTTTGAAATTCGCGCGCGATGCCGTTGCCGGTCGCAAACAGATGATCGTCACGCATTCGGAAATCTTTCCGGGTACCTTTGCCAGTACGACGGAGACGGCGGATTGGCTGCTCGGACAGCTTGGTTTGAAACGAAAGGCCGTTGTGAAATGGGGGCCGATGCGGACGCAGCAGTTGAGCGAAGTCAGGGCAGGGAAGTTTCTGCTGGTCGGCTATGCAGGTAATTCCGCGCCCGACCACGTTGATCAACTGCATTCGCTGCCGGACTATTTGAAGTGGTTCAGGGTTCGCTGAGGTAGCTGGACAAGGCGGCAATCAACTTCCCATAGCACTGCGCGTTAACAGTTAGACAACACGCAATTTCAGATGACACACCGGAGCAACAATGAAGAAAAAATTGATGATGGTACTGGCTGCGTTTTTGTGTTTTGCCGCCAGCCAAATAGGGTTCGCGCAAACGAAGAAGACTCCGCCGAAGACGCGGAACAAACAGCAAGGATTGAAATGGGAAGAGGCCTCAACGAATCACTTGAAGACGTATGTGCTGCGGTTAAAGCCGGGGCAAGATTTGCGCGCGGAGCTTGAACAATTCACCAAAGTCAAAAACCTGCAGGCTGGATACATCATCACTTGCGCTGGCAGCCTGAGAAAAGCCGCGTTACGATTGGCCGACCAGAGTGATTCAACCAACTTCGACGGTAAGTTCGAGATTGTCTCGCTGACCGGCACGCTGACGCCGGATGGACCGCACCTGCACATCTCGATTTCCGATGGCACGGGCAAAACGCTGGGCGGACATGTGGTTATTGGCTGTGAAATTTACACAACGGCGGAGATTGTCATCGGCGA
>JBDSAM010000227.1:0-12477 GCA_039922135.1 Blastocatellia bacterium | reverse complement strand
ATCGAGCGCTGTCGCACGCCCTACGCCAGTTCCTCCGCCTGTGATTACGGCGGCTTTGCCCTCAACGTTCATTGAACATCTCCTTGATATTGGTGCGCCCGCATCCGCAGGCGCACAAATGTTTATTGCCTGGTAATCACTTCATCCAGATTTAGCAGCAGACTAGCGGTTGTGGCATAAGCCGCCAGCTCCTCCGGATTTAATTTGTTGTCATTGCGCTTTTCGCCAACCGCTAGCAGCTTTAACGCCTCTTGATGATTGTGGCTGAAGTACTCCTGTTGTTGAGCGAGATTCCGCGACAAAACCTGCACTTCGTTCTTAGCGGGTGAGCGAGACGTAATCAATTGAAACGCCCACGCGATACGCTGTTCGGCGCTTGCGCCGCCTTCTTTGATCATTCGCTCGGCCAGCAAGCGCGAGGCTTCGATGTAGGTCACATCATTCATCAGATTCAGCGATTGCAGCGGCGTATTGGTGCGCGTGTCACGCACCGTGCAGAATTCGCGCGCCGAAGCGTCAAACACCTGCATCGTCGGCGAAAGCACCGTGCGCTTCCAGAATGTATATAGGCTGCGCCGCCACAGCCCATCGCCCTTGTCGCGGGCATAACCAGTCAAGCCGGAAAAGGCCATGTCTTTGTACAATCCATCCGGCTGGTAGGGTTTGACCGACGGCCCATCGAGATTTTCGACCAGCAAGCCGGAGGCAAACAAAGCCTGATCGCGAATCATTTCTGCCGGCAGCCGGAAGCGTGGCGCGCGCGCCAGCCAGCGGTTGTCGGGATCGCGCTGCGCCAGTTGCGGCGAGATCTTTGATGATTGGCGATAGGTCGCGCTCATCACCATCGTCTTCAGTAGCGCCTTGACGTTCCATTGCGGATTGTTCGCTCCGTCGCCTCGTCGCCCCGTCGCACCGTCCCTGAATTCAACCGCCAACCAATCCAGCAATTCCGGATGGCTGGCGAGTTCGCCCTGAGTGCCGAAATCTTCCGTTGTTTTGACCAGCCCCGCGCCGAACAGCATCTGCCAGAAGCGGTTGACCGCCACGCGGGCTGTTAACGGATGCTCGTGGTTGACCAGCCATTGTGCAAAACCCAGCCGATTGTTCGGCAATCCAGCGGGCAGAGGCGGCAGCGCGGCAGGAATGCCGCGAGCCACGGGTTCGCCCGGTGAATCATATGCGCCACGCCGCAATAAAAAGGTTGGTCGTGGTAGCGGCATCTCTTGCATGACCATCAGCGTTGGCAGGTCGTCTGCGAACTTTTGTTTCTGCTGTTTTAATTCGGTAAGTTTGTGGTGAGCTTGTTTCAGTTCTTGTGGGGCGCCTTGCGAAAGGAAGGCGCGATCAAGCTTTAATGCCTGCGCGGCAGTGCGTCGCGTTGCAGGAATGGCAGCAATCGTTTCCAGCGAATCGGCGCAGGCCAGCGCGACAATCTCATCAGATACGATCGCGCGGCTGTACAACAGCACGTTGGCAATCGCGCCTTTGAAGCGAAACCGCTCGCCGCCGCCCGCGCCAATCTTCAGAGTATTTTTTGACCCGCCAAACAGCAGGTAAAAGTTCCGCTGGTTGAATTTCAGTTTTGCTTCCTGACCGTTGACGAAGATATGCATGCGGTCTTCCCATGACTTCAATCCGTCAAAAACAACAGTGATGTGATGCCATTGTTTCAGCATCAATGGCTCAACCGTTTCTGCCCGTAGCGCATCTTCGCCCCAGCGGAAGACCATATTGAAATGAATCCTGCCGTTCAAAAAATACAGCCCATAACCATCGGCGCGCGGCACATTATTTTCGACCTCTGCCGGGCTGTCGCTGACTTTTGTCACTATGGAACCGCTCTGTTCGGCTTCCGGGTAAACCCAAGCGGCGATGGTGAAGCGTTCGCGGTAATCGCCGGAAGTGGATTTGTAACGAAAGTCGGCGTTCAGCCCACCGTCAAAATAAAGCTTGCCGTCAAAGGCAGTGCCCTGGCCAAAAGGTGAAGCGACGTAACGCGGTGCACCTTCTTTGAATCCGGCAGGCTCGCCAATCTTGTCTTTCTTTTTGATGTCTTCCTGGTTGTGATGCGCGCGGTCTGAAGATGTGAAAACTGGAGCGTGCTGCTGGTCCAGCGGGACATGAACAATCAGCTTTTCGTCGGGGAACCATTGCTGATTCTTTTCGGTGGACTTCAGCAACGACTTTTCCCAATCGCGTTGTTTGCCTGCCGCGCTTTTCGCCAGTTGGATGTATTCGGCTTCGGCTTGCGAGACCAGATGGTCGAAGCGTTTTAGTTCCTGTTGCTGCTGGCGCGTCGGAGCGGCGATGACGGGTGGCGAATTGCCCTGGTCGAACGAATGTCCGTCTTCGTCAATGCTGTTGAAGTAAGCCGAGAGCTGGTAATACTCCTTCTGCGTAATCGGATCGTATTTATGGTTATGGCAGCGCGCGCAAGCGACGGTCAGGCCCATAAACACCGTCGAAGTCGTGTCCACACGGTCAACTACATATTCCACGCGATACTCTTCCGGCACGATGCCGCCTTCGGCGTTCATGCGATGGTTGCGATTGAAAGCGGTGGCGATGCGCTGATCCACTGTAGAGTTTGGCAGCAGATCGCCCGCCAGTTGTTCAACGACGAATTGATCGAAAGGTTTGTTCGCATTGAAAGCTTCGATCACCCAATCGCGCCAGCGCCACGCCGAACGGTCACCATCAATCTGGTAACCATTCGTGTCGGCGTATCGCGCCGCGTCCAGCCAGCGAAATGCCATTCGTTCGCCGTAGCGCGGCGAAGCCAACAATCGGTCAACCACTTTTTCGTACGCGTTCGGTGACTGATCAGTCAGAAAACCATCAATCTCTTTCGGCGTTGGCGGCAGGCCTGTCAGGTCAAACGACAAGCGTCGAATCAGCGTTGCGCGGTCGGCTTCGGGCGAAGGCTGCAAGCCTTCCTGCTCAAGCTTTGCCAATACGAAATAATCAATCGCGTTCTTTGGCCACGCGCTGTTTTTGACCAGTGGCAAAGCAGATTTAACCGGCGCGATGAATGACCAATGCTGCTGCCACTTAGCGCCTTGCTTGATCCATTCAGTCAGCAATTGAATTTCGGCGTCAGTCAGCTTGCGGCCTGAAGCAACCATATGGGGGGGCGGCATGCGCATCGCGTCGTCAGTTGCCGTAATGCGGCGGACAAGCTGGCTGTGTTCAATGTCGCCGGGAATGATGGCGTGGCGGCCACTGCCCAAATCAGCAGTCGCTGCCGCTTCGGAATCCAACCGCAGCTTGATTTTTTTGGCGTTCGCGTCAGGACCGTGACAAGCAAAACATTTGTCAGACAGGATCGGCCTGATGTCCCGGTTGAAATCAATTGCTCTGCCCTGCGCGGCAACGTCAGCATGATTCCACCAAGCTTGCGAAAAGAAGATGGGTGCAATCAGCAACAGTAAAAGTTTCAACACAAGGCTTGCGGCCAGTCTGCTTTTCATTCGGAAGCTCCTGTGAAAGAAAAAAAGATGTGAGAGATTTTGGAAGCTTGATTGTCACCGCTTCGAGCGATTTTGAGCAAATGAGATACAATCTGCCCGCTACAAAAAATCACTACCTCATAAAAAGGAGACCTCAATGAAGCACCGATTCCCGATGCTGCTCCGTAGGCGTTCAGAGTTTGCGATGGCAATGGCATTGCTTGTCCTGCTGACTGCAACTGCGACGTACCGGTTTGTTGAAGCTGCGCAAAAGTCGAAGAATGATCCCAATAAAAAAGATTGGGTTCAACTTTTCAATGGCAAAGACCTCAAAGATTGGGCCGTCAAGATCAGGGGATACGACCTGAACGACAACTTCGGCAACACCTTCCGAGTGGAAAACGGCGTAATGAAGGTCGGCTACGAGAAGTACGACAAATTCAACGACCGCTTCGGCCACATCTTCTACCGCCAGAAGTTTTCGCATTACATCGTCGCGGCGGAATACCGCTTCACCGGCGAACAGTGTCCGGGCGGCGCAAGCTGGGCAACGCGCAACAGCGGCATTATGGTGCACTGCCAGTCGTCTGAAAGTATGGGCAAGGATCAGGACTTTCCGATTTCTATCGAAGTGCAACTGCTTGGAGGCTTGAACAAAGGGCCACGTTCGACGGCTAATCTGTGTACGCCAGGCACTAATGTCGAGATAGATGGCAAGCTCTTCACAACACACTGCCTGAATTCGAAATCGAATACCTACGACGGCGATCAGTGGGTGCGGGTGGAAGCGATGGTGGACGGTGACAAACAGATCAAACACATCATTGACGGCCAAACGGTGCTGTCCTACGAAAAGCCCCAGATCGGCGGAGGCAACGTCAGCGGGCATGATCCGGCGGTGAAGAAGGACGGAATGATGCTGAACGAAGGCTACATCTCGTTGCAGAGCGAAAGCCACCCGGTCGAATTCCGCAAAGTGGAACTGCTGAACCTGGTGGGTTGTATGGATGTGAAGGCGACGAATTACAAATCCTATTTCGTTAAGGCGGACAATGCGAAATGCAAATATGATCGGAAGAGCGGAAAGTGATAGACGTTCAGAAGATGTACCGTAAATTGTCCAATCTGCGGAGGCCTTGACTGGACGATCTCTTGGAATTTAAGAGACCTTTCAATTACGACCGCCGCAGGCTGAACAGACTACGATACATTCTTCAGGCTTTGATGTTGTCGTTCGCGCGATCCCACCAGACAGGCTTTTTGTGCTTCGCGGCCATGTTGACCATATGCGCGACAGCGGCGGCGCGGTGACCGGCAAACACATCTTCGACAGGCTGTCTGCGTTCAAGAACGGCTTTTTGAAATGCCTCGAAGTGAAGCACGTTGGCATTTGGCCCAACTCCACCCCATCGCTCTTCACCCGCGATAGCCTGTGGCGTCCAACTCTGCGGGCGTTCGGATTGAATGACCTTCGGGTCTTTGTAGTAAGCCCGTTCAAGCTGACTCGGCCACGATTCGACGATCCAGCCGTTGTCTTCCACGATGTTTTCAGGCGTGAAAGTCAGATCGCGGCCACCAAGCGAGAGCGTGCCTTTCGTTCCCAGAATCTGAATGGCGCGCCCGCCGCCCAACTCATTGTTGAACGTGCCGCTGATATTCACGGTAAAGCCTTCGGGGTATTGCAGAATCGCGTCGAGCGTGTCGGGCATGTCGCGCCCTTCCTTCCAGCGATAGATTGATCCTGCCGCGACGACCATCTCTGGTGCCTGCGCACCCAGCACGTAATGCAGCGTGGTCATCGTGTGGACAAATAAATCAGTCGCCATCCCGCCCGAATAATCCTGATAACAGCGCCAGCGGAAGAAGCGTTCCAGGCTGAATGGATGTTTGGGCGCGCGGCCCTGGAACATTTGCCAATTGACAGTTTGTTCATTGGCGTCGGGCGGAATCGGATAAACCCACGCGCCGCCCGCCGTATTACGATTGGTTGAAGTGCGCACCATCGTGATCTGGCCCAGCTTGCCCGACGCCACGATCTCGCGGGCTTTCTGTTGCAGCGGCGAACTGATGCCCTGGCTGCCAACTTGCAGAATGCGCCCGGTTTTTTTGACGGCGGCGATAATCTCCAGGCCGTCGGCGACGGTGTAGCTGAGCGGCTTTTCAATGTAGACATCCTTGCCCGCTTCCAGCGCAGCGATGGCGTGGGCTTTGTGCCAATGGTCTGGCGTGCCGATGTAGACGGCGTCAATGCCCGGCGCGGCCAGCAATTCGGCGGCGTCCTTGTAGACTTTCACCTTGCTTCCAGCATTGGCCGTGCGTTCCAGCGCGCGTTCGATGCGGCCTTTGTAAGCGTCGCAGATGGCGACGACTTCAAAGCCGGGCATTCGCAGCACGTCATTCATCACGTCCTGTGCGCGCGCGCCGACGCCGATGTAACCGAGCGTGATGCGCCCGTTGGGGCTGTCTGTCCTCAGATTATCAATTAGGCTTGGCGCGGCTTCGGCGTGGGATGAGCTTGCAAGCAGCCCTGCTCCCGCACTCGTGATCGCGCTCTGTTTGATGAACTCGCGGCGATTGATCTTGTCTGACATATGTTGCCTCCGATTCATGCGGTTAAGATTCTTTTCCAGCCAATAATTCTTTGACCAGTTCTTCGATCTCGGCTTTGAGTTTGGTGAATCGCTCACCGGTCGCTTTGCCTTCAAAGCCCGCGTGAATACGCTTCACCAAGCCATCGCGCCCGATGAAGATCGTTGTCGGGTACGCCCCGAAATTGACCAGTTGCGGCAGCTTCTTTTGAATTTCGCTCTCTTCGGTTGAACCGGCCAGCAGCACCGTGTGCGTCAAGCCGTATCGCTGGGCGAAGACTTTGAGTTGTTTCAAATCGCGTGGCGTATCGCCCGAATATTCAAATGCCAGCGCGACGACTTCCAGGCCTTCCGCTTTGTAACGGTCATACATCTCCTGCAAGAACGGCGCTTCTTCGTGACAGTTCGGGCACCAGCTTCCGGTAATGGAAACGACGACGACTTTACTTTTGAAACGGTCATCGGTTGAAGAGACTGTCTTCCCATCAAGATCTGGAAAGCTGAAGCGGAACGGTTCGCCAGGATTGCTCATTCGCGTGTAGTTCGACGGGTCGGGCAGATTGGCGACTACTTCTTTGTTGTTTTCAGTGATGCGTTCGGCAACGACTTTGCGCACTGGGTCGAACAAACCAAAATCGGCAATGCCTTCCAGCGTGCCTCGCGGTGTTAGTTTGGCGCGAAAAATACGGCAGTTGATCCCGTCAAAACGATTCAGCCGCAATTCACCATTTTCAAATGTCCCGGCGAGTTCTCCCCAATCGCCGCTGACGGGAATAATTGTGCCGGTGACCGCGCCACCTTGTTGATGAAAGGCCGCGCGCCAAAAAGTTTGCTTCGGAGCTTCGCCAGCTTTGATCACCCATTCGCCGCTGATGTTGACTGTTGGATTATCTGAAACCTTTTCGAACACATTGCTGCGAGTGGCGTGCAGTTCGCGGCTGAGCGTTTGTTTTTGCCATTGCCGCGTAAATGTGCCGTCAAGCTTATCACCATCAATTGTTGCGCCAAGCGATGCATCATAAAAATCGTATCGCAACGTCAGCTTATTTCCATCGAATGCGCCATCGGTCGAAAGAGTACGGTCATTCCCATTCACCAGCGAGCCAACGATCTTCTCTCCGTCGCGTTTTACTTCCAGCGTGAAAGCTACTGGTTCGCCCGAATTGTTTTTGATCAGGCCGTGCCATGTGCCAATAGGGCTGACCGGCTTTTGCTGGCATCCGGAAGAAAAAACGGCCAGCAACAGCGCCAGCAGAATCCTAACCGAATAGCAGGCCGCATTGTTCGACAAGCTGCCAGTTTGTCGCCGGCGCGTTTGAGAAGACCGCCTGTTCACCATTCGGGCATTCGACAAGCTGCCAGCTTGTCGAACAAACAAGATGGCGCGAAGCGCAGCCATCGAAAGATATTTTGAGATCATTCTCCCTGTTCCTGCTTTGAGTATTGATGATTGTGAATTGAGATAGATTACGTAATTGCGAGCGCATGCTAATCGTCACTTGTCTGTTCAGCAAGCAAGACGCGCGTTGTTTTCTGGTTCGCCTAGCCGCAGGTGAGCAGGCGATGCTAATATCCGGCCTTCTCGCAACCAGCAAATCACAGGGCATTCAATCACGCTCAAGGAACTTTTATGGAGACGAAGAACATTCCCTCAAGTCGTGAGACGCAAGTCGCCACACCGTTTGGCACCGCGCCCATTCTGCCACCGCCGTCCCTGAAACAGACTAATTACGACGGCGAACTGCTCAAGAATCGTTATTTGATTGAAGGCGAACTGGGCCGCGGCGGCATCGGCGTGGTCTATCTGGCGCGCGACACACAGTTGATGAACCGTCGCGTCGTCATCAAGGTATTGCTCGAAGACGCTGGCAGTGCGATGCACAATCCCTGGTTCAAGAAGAAGTTCGAGCAGGAAATTGAAGCATTGATACGGCTGGATCATCCGGGCATCGTTGGCGTGCTGGATGTCGGCACTATGTCCGACGGCAAAGAGTTCTTCGTCATGCAGTACGTCGAAGGATACAGCTTGCGCAAGCTGGTGACTGGGCAAATGGATTTTGCGCTGGTGGCGCGCATCGTCCGGCAGATTGGCCAGGCGCTCACTTCAGCGCACGACAAAGGCATCGTCCATCGCGATCTGAAACCGGAAAACATCATGGTTCATCAGCGGGGCGAAGATGACGAAGAAATAGTCAAGCTGATTGATTTCGGCATCGCCAGCGTTAAAGACTCAAAAGTAGCCACCAACTCAGAAAAGACGAAGGTCGCTGGCGCATTGCCCTATATGGCTCCCGAACAGTTGCGCGGCCAGCCCGAAGCTTCTAGCGACATTTGGGCACTGGGCGCAATGGCTTATGAAATGCTGACCGGAGCGCTGCCCTTTTACGCCGAAACGCTCGTCCAGTTGTATGAGCTTCAGAAGCATGGTGTACAGGTCAAACCGCGAAACTTGCGCGCTGATCTGCCGCTGCAGGCGGAAGAGGCGATTATCAAGGCGCTCGCTTTCGATCCGGCCCAGCGTTACACGCGAGCGAAAGATTTGGGCGATCAATTGGCGCGCGCGCTGACCAGCACCGATGCATTTTCGACTAATGCGACGGCGGGCGCGGCCAGCGCCGCTGTTCCGACAGTTCCCACGCCTTCGCCCGCCACTTCCGAAAGTCCTGCTTATGGGACGATGACAACGCACAGCGCTAGAACGGAAGTGGCCGCTGACATCGCCGCCCCTTCGACCACCGAAGCAAAGCCGAAACCTTCCGCCGCGAAATACGCCATCGCAGCCGTGGCCGCAATCGTCGTTATCGGCTTGGCGATCTGGCTGGCAATCGGCAGCGGTAAACCCGAAAAGCCGCCAGTGATTGTTCCCACACGTCAACTGAATATCTCTTCGCGAGTGCAGCAGAAAGGCAAGCCGCCGTTGGATGTTCCCGGCGATATTATCTTCACGCCGGGTGATCAACTCCGCCTGACATTCAATAGTCCGCAAGAAGGCTTCCTTTACATCGTCAACGAAAGTCCGAAAATGAAAAATGGGTTGCCGGTTTACAACTTCTCGTTTCCAGAGCCAGAGCGCGTCGCCGCTGGCGCACCGTCGCTCAAAGCGGGCAGGCCGCTTTACATTCCGTCCGAACAGCCTCCCTGGCTGCTAATTGACAATGAGAAAGGCACTGAAACACTCTGGCTGATCTGGTCTGATCACAGCATCAGTGTATTCGAAGGCGCGAGAAAGTGGCTGAATGAGAAAGACGGTGGCGAGATCAAAGACACCGTTGAGATCAGGGCGATCCAGCAATTCATTGATAAATATTTCCTGGAAGCCAAACCAAAGGTTGAGCAGGATGAAGGGCAAAAAACTCTGAAAGGCGGCAAAGACGGCTTGCTAGTTTATCCGCTGAAGCTGGCTCACACGTAATTGCTGTCGGCCAAATCCGACACCTGCCCGAAAAATCCGGCTCAGGGCCTGAATCATCGCAAAAGACGCTATTGGCATAAACTTCAATGCTGACAGCGTCTTTTGTATTTTGTGGCCTGCGGCATTGCACTTGCTATCCCCAAAGATCGAGAAACAAATATTTCACTGATCAAATAGGGAGGAAAAGATGCGTCAATTGATTTTTGTTCTGTTCTTGATGGCGGCAATGCCCGCTCTACTAACTGCTCAAACACCAACTCCACCGGCCAGAACAACCAGCACAGCCAATGATGAAAGGCGTGTGCAAGGTTATGTGTTTGCCGGGCCAGGAGCCTCGTCTAGAAATTCGGAGACGCTGCTGAATTTCGGTGGCGGCGGCGAAGGATTCGTTAAGGGCGGCCTGAGCGCTGGCGCTGAGGTTGGTGGAATCGCGCCGACCAGCCAGCTTGATGACGGCTTAGGCATTTTCTCGGCCAATGTCGGTTACCACTTCCTGAAAGCCAGCCAGTCCCGCAAGGTCGTCCCCTTTGTCAGCGGAGGTTATACGTTGTTCTTCCGTTCGGGCGTGGATAACGGAGTCAACTTCGGCGGCGGAGTGAACTACTGGTTCAAAGATCGCATTGGCCTGCGCTTTGAAGTCCGCGACCACATGTTCATCCCTTCGCCTGACACTCACCTGATCGGGTTTCGCGTCGGCCTGATGTTCCGTTGAAGCTCGCCATCCGGTGATGATCTGTCGGATGGACGATTGTTGGGCTACGACCAGCCTACACTTCGCAACAGATTTCTCCGGCGATGACCTCTCTCTGCCAAGACTCCGACAGACAGCCCATCACCGGCGAGCGGTGAATTGCCGGTTTGCATCCTCAGCCATCCTCCACGCTTTAGGCACGCTTCGGACAAAAAGGGAGCGCGTCAAAGTTTTGCGCCGCCACTTCTCTTTCTGACCCTGCAAAACTTTGACGCGCTCCCGACTGATCTTCATGGATTCTGGGCACGTCAGGCACCTTATCCTGACGACGAGGCGGACTGTGCCGTAGTGACAAATTGTTCCCGCTCGCCGTGCAGTTTCGCCAAGCCATGTGTAGTATTGGCCAAATCGCAGCTTGGCTTGACCATCTTGCTCTATTCGGAATCAGAAATATGAACCTAACTGACTTGATGAAGATGTACGACTTCACCGGGCGTTCGATTGTCATGACTGGCGGCACGGGAGTGCTGTGCGGCGCAATGGCGAAGGCGCTGGTAGGATGCGGCGCGAACGTGGCGATCCTGGCGCGCTCCGCCGAAAAGGGCGAAGCCCTGCTGACAGGGATGAGGGCCGAAATCTCCGGCCCTGGCCGCGCGATTATCGTTGCGGGTGACGTGCTCAAACAGGAAACCTTGCATGAAGCCACGCGCGTTGTGCTGAAAGAGTTCGGGCGCATTGATGGACTGATCAACGGCGCCGGGGGCAACAGTCCGCAGGCGACCACGCGCCCTGACCTGACCTTCTTCAACTTGCCGGAAGAGGCGCTGCGATACGTCTTTGATCTGAACTTGCTCGGCACAATCTTGCCGTGCCAGGTCTTTGGGCGGCAGATGGCCGAACAGGGCGATGGCGTCATCTTGAACGTCTCTTCGATGAGCGCCGCGCGCCCGCTGACGCGTGTCATCGGGTATTCAGCGGCAAAGGCAGGCATCAACAATTTCACGCAATGGCTGGCGGTGCACTTGGCGCAGCAATATTCGCCGCGTCTGCGCGTCAATGCGGTTGCGCCGGGCTTCTTCGTAACGGAACAGAACCGCGCGCTGTTGACCAATCCAGCGACGGGCGAACTGACGGAACGCGGCCAGAGCATCATTGCGCACACGCCAATGGGCCGTTTCGGCGATGCAGAAGATTTGCTGGGTGCGGTGTTGTGGCTGCTCTCACCGGCCTCAGCTTTTGTCACGGGCATCGTCGTGCCAGTGGATGGCGGCTCTTCCGCGTTTGGCGGTGTTTGAAAACAACAGAGGTGACTCATGCTCATCGGCACAGGCTACGCAAACAAATTCCTATCAGAACCCGAAATCCGCGAATTGATGGCTTCGGCATTATCGCAAGCTAAACTCGACGGCAAACGGGTCATCATCATCATTCCCGACGGCACGCGCACCGCGCCGATTCCAATGATGTTCCGGCTCTTTCACGAACTGCTGGGCGGACGTGTAGCGGCGCTCGATTACTTGATCGCTCTGGGCACTCACCAACCAATGAGCGAAGAGCACATCAACCGGCACATTGGTGTGACGGCGGAAGAGCGCGCGACTAAATATGCGAACGTCAACGTCTTCAACCACCGCTGGGATTTGCCGGAAACGTTTGCTGAGTTAGGCGAGATCAACGCCGACGAGATCGAGAAGATTTCCGAAGGCATGCTGCGCGAACCGGTCAGGGTGCGGCTGAACAAACTGGTGCTGGATTACGACCAGATCATCATCTGCGGTCCGGTCTTCCCGCACGAAGTCGTGGGCTTTTCCGGCGGCAACAAATACTTCTTTCCGGGCATCAGCGGCAGCGAAGTGATCAACTTCTCGCACTGGCTGGGCGCGCTGATCACCAGCTACGAGATGATCGGCAGAAAGTATACATCCGTCCGCCGCGTGATTGACCGTGCTGCGTCGTTTATCGAAAAGCCCAAGCTTTGTTTCGCGATGGTCGTCAAGGGCGAGAGCCTGGCGGGCCTCTACGTCAGCACACCCGAAGAAGCCTGGGAAGCCGCCAGCGAACTGTCTTCGCAATTGCACATCCTCTGGAATGACAAACCATACAATCGCGTGCTGTCAGTGATGCCGAAGCTTTATGACGACCTGTGGACGGGATCAAAAGGGATGTACAAACTGGAGCCGGTGATCGCCGATGGCGGCGAAGTCATAATCTACGCGCCGCACATTGATGAAGTCAGCTATACGCACGGACAAGTGATAGACGAGATCGGTTATCACGTCCTGGAATACTTCACCAAGCAGTGGGACAAGTTCAAAAGCTATCCGCTCGGCGTTGTCG
>JBDSAM010000226.1:0-3684 GCA_039922135.1 Blastocatellia bacterium | reverse complement strand
GACCACGCGAACTTTGAACTGGCCGAAGCGATTCCTGGGCCAAGCACGGAAGAGTTTTCAAAGCTGGCAGCGGCGCGTGGCATCGTCATCGTCGGTTCACTGTTCGAACGGCGCACGGCGGGCTTGTACCACAACACTGCGGCGATCATCGACGCGGACGGAACGTATCTCGGCAAATACCGGAAAATGCACATCCCGGACGACCCGCTGTTTTACGAGAAGTTCTATTTCACGCCGGGCGATCTCGGCTTCCGCGCATGGCAGACGCGCTTTGGGAAAATCGGCGTCTGTGTGTGCTGGGATCAGTGGTATCCGGAAGCCGCGCGGCTGACCGCACTGACTGGGGCGCAGATTCTGTTTTATCCAACCGCCATCGGCTGGCAGCCGCCTGAAAAAGCCGAGTACGGCGAGCGCCAGCATTCATCGTGGGAAACCATCCAACGCTCGCACGCCATCGCCAACGGCATTTACGTCGCCGTCCCCAACCGCGTCGGCCACGAACCGACGCCCGCCGGCCCGCATTATGAAGTTTTGGGCGAAGGCATCGAATTCTGGGGCCAAAGCTTTATCGCCGACCCGTCGGGCCAGATCATCGCCAAAGGCAGCGTCAGCGAAGAGCAAATTGTGATGGCTGAAGTAGATTTTAAGAAGCTTGACGTGCAGCGCACGCATTGGCCGTTTTTGCGTGACCGGCGGATTGACGCTTACCAGGATATTACTAAACGATTGATCGATTGATCCTACCCACGAAGAAACACGAAGAAACACGAAGAAACACGAAGAAAATCGCATCCTTCTTCGTGAATCTTCATGTGGCTTCGTGGGTTTTGAGTTGAAGATTATTGAAATGACTCAAACTCCGCGCGAGCTCGGTTATCACATGCCTGCCGAATGGGAGCCACACGAAGCCACTTGGCTTTCCTGGCCGCACAAGGAAGCCAGTTGGCCGGGCGCGTTTGAACACGTGCCCACCGTCTTTGTCGAACTTACCCGTCATCTGACCGAATCGGAACTGGTCCGCATTAACGTCGCCGATGAAGATTTTGCCGAGCGCGTACGTAAGCTTTTGAAGGCGGGCGGCGTGAACCTTGATGCCGTGCGGTTTCACTTCAACCCGACCGACGACGCCTGGTGCCGCGATCACGGGCCGATCTATGTGGTGCGCGATGTGAACGGGCGGCGTGAACGCGCGATCAATGATTGGGGCTACAACGCTTGGGGAGGGAAGTACCTGCCTTGCGACAACGATGATGTGGTGCCGACGCGCATCGCCGAAGAGATGGGCGAAGTGCTCTTCAAACCCGGCATCGTCATGGAAGGCGGCTCGATTGACGTGAACGGGCGCGGCACTTTGATTACCACCGAAGCCTGTTTGCTCAATCCGAATCGCAATCCACATCTGAACCAGGCGCAGATTGAACAGTACCTGAAAGATTATCTCGGCGTGACGAACATTCTATGGCTGGGCGATGGGATTGCAGGTGACGACACCGACGGCCACGTGGATGATCTGACGCGCTTTGTTTCCGCCGATACGGTTGTCACCGTCGTTGAAGATGACCCGCAGGATGAAAACTACGCGCTGCTGAAAGACAACCACGCGCGGCTGCTGACGATGAAGGATCAAGATGATAACCCGTTGCGGGTTGTCACGCTTCCGATGCCGGGCGAGCGGTACATTGATAACCAGCGCGTGCCGATGAGCTACGCCAACTTTTATATCGCCAACAAATCGGTGTTGGTTCCCACCTATCGCCACGCGAATGACAGGCAGGCGTGCGAGATTTTGCAATCGCTTTTCCCGGACCGCCGTGTTGTTAGTATTGACTGCACCGATCTGATATGGGGACTCGGTTCGCTTCATTGCGTGACGCAGCAACAACCGGCAATGCTTTAGTCGTGACTTCCCGAAACTCTTGCCGCACAATGCCGCTTCCGCACAATTCCATCATCAACAATTCGTTTACTCGATATGGGGAGGCTTTTCCAATGACGCGAAGAGTGAAGCTCGGTTGCCCGTTACTTGTTTGTATGCTGCTGGCTTGCTGTGCCATTTTCCTGCCGAACCTCGAAGCTCAGAAGAAATCCATCGGTTCACCTGCAAGCAAGATTGACGATGCCGCGCTTAAGAAGGCCGATGCGCGCAAGGGCGATTGGATCACGCATGGGCGCGATTACGCAGAAACGCGCTTCAGCCCGCTCAAACAGATCAACCAGGCGACGGTCAAAAACCTTGGCCTAGCATGGTCTTTCGACACGAACACAAATCGCGGATTGGAAGCTACGCCGATCATTGTGGACGGCGTGATGTACACGACGGGCAGTTGGAGCATTGTCTTTGCGATTGACGCCCGCACGGGCAAGCAGCTTTGGCGATGGGATCCGCAGGTTGCGCACAGCTACGGGCCGAAGGCCTGCTGCGATGCCGTCAATCGTGGTGTGGCAGTTTACAAAGGGAATGTTTACGTCGGCACGCTCGATGGCAGGCTGGTCGCGCTCGACGCCGCCTTGGGCAAAGTGGTTTGGGAAGTGATGACGGTTGACCCCGCCAAGCAGTACACCATCACTGGCGCGCCGCGCGTCGTCAAAGGCAAAGTCATCATCGGCAACGGCGGCGGCGAATACGGCATGCGCGGCTACGTTTCGGCTTACGATGCAATGACAGGCAAGCTGGCTTGGCGCTTTTACACTGTGCCCGGCGATCCGGCTGAGCCGGTTGAAGCAGCGATGAAACCGGCGATGGAAAACGCGGCGAAGACCTGGACGGGCGAATGGTGGAAGCTGGGCGGCGGCGGCACGGTGTGGGATTCAATGGCTTACGACCCGGAGCTGGATTTGCTGTACGTCGGCACGGGCAATGGTTCACCCTGGAACCGGAACGTGCGATCACCCGGCGGCGGCGACAATTTGTACCTCTCTTCGATCCTGGCGTTGAAGCCCGACACTGGCGCGCTGGTTTGGCATTATCAAACGACGCCGGGCGATATGTGGGACTACACGGCGACGCAGCATATCATCCTGGCCGATCTGGCGATCAATGGGCAGAAGCGCAAAGTGCTGATGCAGGCGCCGAAGAACGGATTCTTCTATGTGCTCGACCGCCGGACTGGCGAACTGATTTCGGCTGAGGCTTATGGGAAGGTGACTTGGGCCAAAGGCGTGGACAAGAAAACGGGACGGCCAATTGAAACCCCTGAGAGCCGCTACAAAGACAAACCCTCAACGCAACTGCCCGGCCCGCTTGGCGCTCACAACTGGCAGCCGATGTCATTCAATCCGCAAACCGGCCTGGTCTACATCCCGGCGCAGGAAACAGGCTTTATTTACGGCCAGGAGCGCAATTTCAAATACGGAGATCGTGGCTGGAACATCGGCATTGACTTCGGGCTGGTCAAAGACGCGCCGACTGCCTTGCCGACGGGACATTTGCTGGCGTGGGACCCGGTGGCGCAGAAAGAACGTTGGCGCGTGCCGTACGTTGTGATGTGGAATGGCGGGACTTTAACAACGGCCGGCAATCTGGTTTTTCAGGGCACGGCGGACGGGCGTTTCGTCGCTTACAGCGCGGACAAGGGCGCGAAGCTGTGGGAGGTTAATGTCGGCACTGGAATCATCGCTTCGCCGGTGACATATGAGCTTGACGGCGTACAGTACGTTTCGATTATGGCCGGCTGGGGCGGAGCG
>JBDSAM010000225.1:0-8664 GCA_039922135.1 Blastocatellia bacterium | reverse complement strand
TTGAAGCCTTAGTCAGCGATTACAAGAAATCGAAATTCCTGGCCGAACAAGCCGCACGCGAAGCCGCACGCAATGGCTTGGATGTGGTCATCGTCAATCCATCAACGCCTGTTGGCGCTTATGACGTGAAGCCGACGCCAACCGGCGAGATCGTCCTGCGCTTCCTGCAAGACCGCATGCCCGCCTACGTCCACACTGGCTTGAACCTGATTGATGTGGAAGATGTGGCGCGCGGCCATATTCTGGCCTGGCAGAAAGGGCGCACCGGCGAACGCTACATTCTGGGCAATCGCAACCTGACGCTGAAAGAGATGCTGGAAATGTTGGCCGCTATCACCGGCAAACGCGCGCCACGCTTCGCCGTCCCGCACACCATTCCGCTGGCCGTGGCGTTTGTGGATGAAATGATTCTGGCGCGTTACTTCAACAAAAAGCCGCAGGTATCTTTCTATTCGGTGCAGATGTCGCGGAAGGCGATGTACTACGATTCGTCGAAGGCGATCAGTGAACTCGGCCTGCCGCAAAGTCCGATTGAAGGCGCAATCGAAAAGGCTGTCTACTGGTTCGAAGCCAATAGTTACGTATAAGTCGGGCCGGACAGTCCTTGCCGCTCCCGCAATGCCTCACCAATCAGTAATGCGCCAACCAACGAGACATGAATTAACAATCGAGAGAAGGACGATTCCAGGTGAGTGAGAAATGATGGCCAGAGACTGAACATATAAACGCTGGAATAGAATGCTAATGGTAACAGCACCAATAGCGGAAGCCATTTCGATTCACGTGATTTGCTTCGCCAAAGGATGACAGTCGCAATTAGCCCCAGCAGCCAGAACACGCCCCAATGCCGCCAATTGAGCAGTTCGCCGCCGACAGCCGCGACAATTGCGGGCGCACGCCATAAGCTGGCTTGCAGCGTGCTTGAGCTTGGCATAGAGAACTGGCTGATGTTCAGCGAGTGATTCAATCGGACAAAGGCTTGCCATCCGATAATGACCGCTATGCCGGGCAATGCAGCCTCCACAAATGTACGCCACTGCTGCCGCCACGCTCCGTCAAGCCAAGCGCGAAGGGCGACGATCATCATTGCCGTCAGCCAGAGAATCGCGCCTTCCTGTTTCAGCCAGCATGCCGACGCCAGCAGCACGCCCGCCAATCGCAACACCGCGCCGTCGCCGTTGCGCCAAAACTCCACCAGCCAAATCACCCCCGCCAGATAAAAAGCCGCCAACGGAAAATCGCCATAGCCTGAAGACGCACTGCCATCGCCAATCAGCAGCAGCGCCGTGGTAAAAACTAATAACGGCGCGACGAACCGTCGCCAGCCCTCCAGCCCCAACCGCCGCGCGACGCCGTGCAGCAAACACAACGCGACGGCGAAGAACAGCACGAAGATGATCTTGACCAGTTCCTGATCCGCGCGGCCAAGCCACGAATAGAGCCAGCTTTCAGTCAATGGCAACAACAACGGATAACTTTGCAGCGTCCAGGTGCGCGATGGATCGGAAAAGAATTCCAGCGGGATGACGCCGCCGCTCAGAAAAGCCAGCCGCGCTTTGCTCTCGAAATTGAACAGCCCATCCCAACCCAGCACGCGCCAAAAGCAAAGCCCCACAACCACACCGGTTTGAAGCAGGCCAAGCGCAAGCAACAGCCAGCCTGTGCCGTCAGCCGGAAAACCTTCCCGCGATTTGATGCGCCATCCTCGCCAGCGCAGGCCGGACAAGCACAGCAACACGCACAAAGCCGCTACCGTCCAGCGCAACGGAGCGCCAGAAAGTGCGAAGCCGAGAACAAAAGACAACGCAGAGACGACCGCCGAACCCAGCAAGAACGAAAGGCCGAAGAGTTCCGCCGCGCCAACGCGACGTTCCTTCGGCAGCAACAGCAGGGTCATGCCCGCGCCAGCTAGCAGCAGCAGGAGCAGGGCTAGCGCGAGCAGTAAGAAATCCATTCCTTCCCTTCTTCGATTGGGATCAGCTTCAGGTGAGGGCCGATTTCCGCTTTGACGATGGACTGTTTGGAAGGAGCGAGCCGATACAACAACAGCCATCGGATTTTCTTTTCGGCTCGCGGCGTGAACAGCAACGTGGGCTGGCCACCATTCACGCCACCCAAGCCACAATGCAGCGCGCCGATTTCGTGCGGCCAGCTTAAAGAGGCAACCGCGCGGTAAGTCAGTTCGGTTTCAGCATTCTGGGCTGGCGCGACGAAAAGAATCGCGTCCTCTTTGGGCAACGGCGAGACGGCGTCCAACACGCGCAAGGACGGCGATGCGATCTCAAGCGTACGCAGGTACGTATCTGTCGTGGCATAGCTGCCACCAGAAGAACGCGCCAGCGGTGGCGCGGCAAGCTTTGCCAGCCGTTGGTTGAGTCCGGACGAAGCCCGGCAACCAGCCCACGCCAAACAGGCGAATACCAGCAACATTGCAGCAGTGACTTTCAGCATCTCTTTTCTTTCGTCCATGAATTGCGAACGAGCCGTAGTCTATATCAGGCCATGCGAGATTGAGACACGCGCTGGTACAGAACAGGGAGCGGTAGCGACCTGGTCCTTTCGGTATCCGAGTCTCACGAGTCCACCAGGTTGCTACCGCCCCCTGTTCCGTACCAATGTGGCGATTAGGCAACGCTGCGCGCGGCGTCAAAGTTTGACAGGCTCCTCATTGCGTTCCTACAATCCGCCCCGCTTAATCCTCAAACTAAAATCGAACCAGCAATGGACACGACAATGATTGATTTATTGCGAAAGAGCTACGGCGAAAAACGCACAGCGATCCGTGCGCGGCTTGATGAATTTTCAACCATTAGCCGCGACGGAGACGACGGACGCTTATTTGAAGAACTGGTCTATTGCATCTTCACCGCCGGAGCCAGCGCGCGAATGGGATTGAATTCGGTTGAGCGCGTGCGGAAGCACCTGTTTAAAGGCGGTCACACGAAACTTGAATTGCTGTTGGTTGGTGCGCATCGCTATCCGCGCGCGCGCTCCGGTTACGTCATTCATACGCGCCGCTATCTAAAGCGCGAATGCGAATTGCGCCTCGGCGAAAAGCTGGCATCGTTCGGAAATGACGATGAAGCCCGCCGCGACTTTTTCGCGCGTAACCCCGGCGTCAAAGGCATCGGCTACAAAGAGGCTAGCCATTATCTGCGCAATATCGGTTATTGTGGCTATGCAATTCTGGATAAACACATCCTGCGTACCCTGCACGAATGCGCAGTGATTGATTCGCCCGCGCCGCCGGCCACGAAAAAAAAGTATCTCGCCGTCGAAGAGCGGATGAGAAAATTCGCTGTGGAGCTTAGAATTAACTTTGACGAACTTGATCTCCTGCTATGGTCGAATAAAACCGGCGAGATTTTGAAATAAGGAATGACATCGCCACCGCAATGCCCTTCTTCCTCTGAGGTAATTCCATGAAAATCGCGCTCAAGATGTTTCTGCTGGCTGCGGCCACGTTCATTACATTAGGCACACTTGGCACAACGGCTCTTGCCGAATTGCGTGGCAAGGCGCTTAAACGCGCGGAGAAGGAAGTCCGCGCTACAAACTTCGATCAGGCGGAAAAGATTTACCGCCAACTGCTCGAACACGACACAACCGATAAAGAGGCTCGGCTCGGTTTGAGCTTCGCGCTCATCAAACAGACCAAACTGCAGGAAGGCTACGAAGAGGCGGCGCAGGTGATCGCGGCTGATTCGCTCAACGCGCGCGCTTTCGCGCTGCTGGGCACGGCGCTGCTGCGTTCGGGCGAGTTCCGCAACTCGGTCGAGGCGCTTTATACCTCCGCCAAGTTCGACCCCAAACAGGCGCTGGCGATTGCCGGATTGTCGGAGATCGAGTATTTCGAGAACCGTTCGCGCAGTGCTTATGACGGCTTCAAACGCGCGATCGCGCTTGATCCGAGTGAGCCGGATTATTACGTTTCGTTCGCGCGCGCTTGTTCCCGCATGGAGTATTACACCGAGGCGGCAGACGCTTATCAGAGATTCCTGGAAGTTTCGCCAAAGACCGATGCCGAACGACGCGCACGAATCAAAGGGTTGATTGATTTCTACCGCTACCTAGGCACGACGAAGATCACTCGTCCTGGCGGCAAAGAGGTCGTTACCATCCCCTTCGAACTAATCAACAATCGCCCATTCGTCAAGATTATGGTGAATGGCAAGGGGCCGTTTCGTTTCGTGGTTGATACCGGCGCAAGCATGTCCGTGCTGTCGGACAAGACCGCTGCCTTACTTGGTATCAAGCCAGTAGCAAAAGGCGGCAGCGCCCGTGCCATTGGAGGCAACGGCAGCTTCCCAATCCTTTATGGCTTGATTGATTCAATCTCGATTGGCGAAACGAAAATTGACACCGTGCCCATCTATATCCGCACGGTCTTTTCCGCTGAAGACAGCCCGGAAACAGAGCGCAGTGACGGTTACCTGGGCTTGTCCGTCTTAAGCCATTTTGCCGTGACGATTGATTACCAAACACGGCAAATCCTGCTTGATCGCACGCCGCTCAGTGAAGACCTGCTATCGGGAAAATCGGACGCGGCAAAACCCGACGCCAGCCCAGACTCCAGTAGAGACCCCAACAGGCCGGAAGGCCCAACAAGCAATCCGCCCGCGCCGGGCTTGACCGGCAGGATTGAAGTTCCAATTCGCAGCACAAGCGGTGGTTTGGCCAGCGCCGAAGCGCGTCTGCCGACGATGGAGACGCCGCTCAATTTCATAGTGGATACAGGAGCGACAATCAGCGTTGTTTCAAAGGCGGCGGTCAAACGCCATCAATTGGAAGGGCTGAAGCTGAAGGGCGAAACGTTCCGCGTGATCGGCGCGGCAGGAATTGAAGACGGCGCTGAAGCCCTGGGACTATCCACCCTGACGGTCAACAACATGCGCAAAAAGAATTCGCGCGCGCTGATTCTGGACCTGGACGCAGTCAACGAAACCTCCGGTTTCGAACAGCACGGCATTCTGGGCGGCGATTACCTGATGCACTTCCGCGTTCTGCTTGATCTGCGGCGGCATTATTTGGGATTGATTCCGCAAAGCCCGGCAATCTCTATCGCGGCAGAGAAGGAATGAGGCTGCTGGTACGGAACCGAGAGCGGTAGCGACCGGGTGCTCACAAAGACCACACCCAGCCGCGATCGCTCACGGTTTCTAACAATGGCGAGCTTATGGTTTCCAGCATCTATCTTGAAACATCGGTTGTCGGCGCTTACCTGGATAAGGGCGAGTCATATCGGCGCGATTTGACGATTCGATGGTGGGAGCATGAGATGAAGAACTATCGCGCCTATGTTTCGCCTCTGGTTGAGCGCGAACTGGAGCGAACGCGCGAACCATACCGCCGCAGCTATCTGGCACTGATCGGCAACCTGCCCAAAGTTGAAGTCACGGAAGAGGCCGCAATTCTGGCTGACGGTTACATCGGACGCGGTATTTTTCAGCGAAAGTTTCTGGGCGATGCGCTGCATGTGGCGCTGGCGTCATTCCATAAAATTGACTATTTGGTGACGTGGAACTTCGGCCATCTGGCCAGCGTGCATCGCCAGGCCCGCATCAAGCTGTTTAACACCGCCGCCGGATTCTTCGTGCCGGAGATAGTCACGCCGGAGTTTCTGGTGAGCGAATTGTGACGCAGTGGTTGGTGGCTGGCTTCTTCAACCAACCACCAACCACTAACCACCAAGCTATGTATCAACGTCCACGATTTCTGGAAGAGTTACATGCCATTCGCGAAGAGATGTCGCGCGAATGCGATTACGACGTGGATCTGTTTGCCGAGATGGTGCGCAGTAATCAGACGCCACCACACGGTCGCGCACGCAATATTCGAGGCGTGCGGCAATACGCCCCACCCAATCCGGCCTTGCCTAAAGCGACACCACTAAAACCAGTGTCGGGCCGGGAAAAAAAGCACGACCGATGATGTACAGAAACCCTGACCCGCCCACAATTCTTTTCCTTTCGCTTTCCACTTTATACTGAAATATGGCTGAGCCTTTCGAAGCAATTGGGTTTCGGGTCAAAGACGCCGCTTCTTATGAAGCCCTGGCGGAAGAGGCCCATCAGCACGGCGCAATCAGTCTGGCGCAACGCCAGCAAGGCGTGCTGCACGGATGCTGTTGGAGCCTGGGTTCCGGGCTGGAAGTATGGACGATGCTTTTTGAATCTCAGAAGGGCCTGGTTTATACAGACTGCCGTCCGGGATTTCGTTGCCAGCGATTGCTCAGCTTTTATCCCTGGGAAATTATCGAATACGAAGAAGACGGCGAAGCATTGGCGCGCGGCTTGATGCCTGATATGACGACTGAAGTATTCTTTTCTCTGCAGAACATCACGGAGATTGATCCGCTGGAATTTCGCGACCGTCCAATCACGGCAGCGGTTTCGGGCCTGGCCTATAACGCGCGCGTGAGTATCCGGCGTGGCAAACAAACGTTCGCGCCATTGAGCCGTAAACGTGACCGTCGCCGTAACGCGACCGGCAGCGATTATGCCGTGCGCGGCACAATTCTTTCCTGGCGCGAGATGACCAATCCGCAGACGACGGAGACACTGTTCTGGATTGATGTAAGCACCGGCCAAACGCCGCTAGAAATAATCATCAATCGCACTCAACTGAAAGGCGAATTAAAAACCGGCGGCTGGCTTTCCGCCGAAGTCTGGCTGCAAGGCCATATCCTTAATGACAAAGAATTGAGCGCTCGTTACGAAGGTATTGACCGCCAAGTCTCGCAAGGAGATTTGTGGATCAAGTTGCGCCGAGAAAACTAACCCTCCGCTCGCACTCAGCTTTTAGTGTTTGCTCTCAGCCGGCGGCTTCTTCAGCTTGGACAGGAATTGCTTGCGGAACTTTATGACCTTCGGCTCGATAACCTGGCGGCAATAGGCTTGGTCAGGATTGCGTCTGTAATATTCCTGATGAGAAATCTCGGCTGGGTAGAACGCATCAAACTTCGCCACCTCAGTCACAATCGAATTTTTCCAGATCTTCTCGGCTGTCAAATCGGCGATGACCTTTTCGGCAATGGCCTTCTGTTCGGGCGATTGATAAAAGATCGCCGAACGGTATTGCGAGCCGTGATCAGCCCCTTGGCGATTAAGCGTCGTTGGGTCGTGGATGGTGAAAAAGACTTCCAGCAGTTCCTTGAACGAGATTACCTGCGGGTCGAATTTGATCTGCACGACTTCGGCGTGGCTCGTGGTCCCCGAAGAAACCTGTTCATAAGTCGGTTCGGCGACGCGCCCGCCGGAATAGCCCGATACGACTTTTTCAACGCCGCGCAGATCGTTGAAGACCGCTTCCAAACACCAGAAACAGCCGCCAGCCAAGACCGCGACCTCTTTTTTCTGATTCGCCTTGGTTGTTTGTTTTTCGCCATTTTGTGGCTGGGCGAAACTCATCGAATATCCCGCACAGATCAAAACTGCGACGAATAAAGTAAGCAAAACTGATTTCATAAGATCACCTCGTTGGGGTTACAAAGCCAGAGACCATTGTTTATAGCCCCAGCTTCTTCCACTTCTCATCTACTATCTGCTTCACATTCGCGCTGGTATTGTTCTCCTTCGGCCAGCGCCGCTCGAAACCTTCGTTCTTCCATTTACGCGTGGCGTCAACGCCCATCTTCGAACCATAACCCTGTTGCCGCGACGAATGATCAAGCACGTCAATCGGCCCCATTGTGAACTGTATATCGCGTTCGGGGTCAATATTATTCAATGCCTTCCAAATAACTTCCGAATAATTCTGAATGTCGACGTCTTCGTCCACCACGACGATGCATTTGGTGAACATCGCCTGCCCCAGCCCCCAGATGGCATTCATGATTTTGCGCGCGTGGCCGGGATATTGTTTGCGGATCGAAACCAGCATCAGGTTGTGGAAGACGCCCTCGAACGGCAAGGCCATATCCACGATCTCAGGAAACTGCCGCTTTAATACTGGCAGCGTGATGCGCGTGATGGCCCAGCCCATCCAGCAATCTTCCATCGGCGGGCGACCGACAATCGTCGTTTGGTAAATAGGGTTCTTGCGATGCGTAACCGTCGTCACGTGAAAGACCGGGTATGGTTCTTCGAGCGTGTAGAAGCCAGTGTGGTCGCCGAACGGCCCTTCCGTGCGCCGCTCGCTCGGGTCAACATAGCCTTCCAACACTATCTCCGCCGAAGCTGGGACTTCCAAATCAACCGAAACGCATTTGACCATCTCGATAGGTTTTTCGCGGATGAAGCTGGCGAAGATCATCTCGTCCAGATCGTCCGGCAATGGCAGCGCAGCAGCAAAGTTCGTGATGGGTTCAGCGCCAATGGCGACGGCGACTTCCATCCTTTGCGCCCCGCGCTTTTCCAGATCGCGATGATGCGCCGCGCCGTGTTTGTGAATCTGCCAGTGCATGCCTGTGGTATGTTCGTCGTAAACCTGCATCCGGTACATCCCGCAGTTGCGTTTGCCTGTGCGCGGGTTTCGCGTGAACACCATTGGGAAGGTGATGAAGCGTCCGCCGTCCAACTCCCAACATTTCAAGATCGGCAAGTCGAGCAATGAAAATTGGCCTTCGCGTTTAATAACCTCCTGACAGGGGCCGGACTTCACTTCGCGCGGAAAATATTTTCCCAGTTCGGCCAGTTTCGGCAGCATCTTCACTTTTTCGATCAA
>JBDSAM010000224.1:0-6340 GCA_039922135.1 Blastocatellia bacterium | reverse complement strand
GAAGCCGCTGATGCCCATGCATGCAACAAATCACTCTTGTGACCCGAACTCAACGTTTAACGCGGGCGGCATGTTGGTAGCGATTCGAGACATCGAAAAAGGCGAAGAGATCACATATGACTACCTGCTTCATCCGATCCCGGCTTCTCCGTGGGATTTTGAGTGTCAATGCCGGGCAAGTGACTGTTTAGGATGGATCGGCTACCTCCAGAATTAGGTCATCATTCATTGGCCGTCCGAAGCTTATCTGAAATAGGCTTACCGGCTTTATGAGAAACAGATTGTGAAAAGAAACCGGCTTTTTTATCTCATCGCTGGTTGTGTCGCGATCGTTTTCGGGTTGGGTTCGCGAAGGTATGGGGCGATGCTCCCAAAGTTTCTGGCGGATTATTCGGGCGATGCATTATGGGCATTGATGGTGTTTATCGGGATTGGTTTTTTAGCTCCGCGCTGGTCCGGCGTTCGCGTGTCTGTCACAGCCTTGTTGTTCTCGTATGCGGTTGAACTCAGCCAGTTGTATCACGCGCCGTGGATTGACAGTTTACGCCGTTATCGAATTGGCGGGTTGATCCTGGGAGATGGATTTCTGTGGAGCGACATGCTTTGTTACACCGTTGGCATAGCGGTCGGTTTTCTGGCCGAAATGCTGTTTTATAATACGAATAGGAGATGAAATGGCTTCATCCGCAAACCAGGCTCGTTCTATCATTTTTAGCCTCGCGGCGATTCTCCTGGCTCTGGCCAGCGCGTTCTTCATTTTCTACACGGCGCGGCTTTTATACATAACGCACGGACTGACTGTTACTCGCGCAGGCGGGCAGGGAGCATACGTGGGCGCGCTTGTCTTCCCGATATTGGCTATCTTGTTCGGCTGGGGCGCTTGGCGTTGCGCGCGAGTCATTCGTCGCGCCTAAATCAAGTCACACAACATTAACATTGGGACAGAGCGCCGGTACGAACCGGGAGCGGTAGCGACCGGATCCTGCTATCGCGCAATTAACAAACCCACCCGGTTGCTACCGCTCCCGGTTCCGTACGTACCAATCTGAGGAAGGGATACCGGATGTTAATCACGACTGAGTATGTTGGTATTAACGTTAATGGCAGTCAAATGAGAATGCTGGTTTGTGCGCCGAAGACAGATGCCGCTGTGCCAGGCATTCTTTTCTACTCGGATATTTTTCAACTGACTGGCCCGATGGTGCGCGCTTGTCAACGGTTGGCGGGCTATGGGTTCGTCGTGGCCGCGCCTGAAATTTACCATCGGCTGGAAGCTCCGGGCCTGGCCATTCCATTTGACGATGATGGACGGACGCGGGGGATGGAAAATGCAGCGAAAACACCCGTCAGGGACTTTGATGCCGACTGCCGCGCTGTGCTGGATTATCTAGCCAAACATCCACAAGTCGCATCGGGCAAACTGGGCGCTGCCGGATATTGCATTGGCGGGCATCTGGCGTTTCGCGCGGCCTTGCAGCCGGACGTGTGTGGGACGGTCTGTTTTTACCCAACCGGCGTGCATAACGGAAAGCTCGGCCAGGATGCGGATGCGGGGACGTTTGAACGATTCAAGGAGATTGCAGGCGAGATGCTGATCGTCTTTGGCTCGCTTGATCCGCATATTCCTGAAGATGGGCGCGCGAAAATCATCAGCGGATTACAGCAGGCAGGAACTCGCTTTGACGTGAAGCACTACCCGGCGGAACACGCTTTTATGCGCGATGAAGGGCCGCGTTACGACGCGGAAGCTACTGATCAGGCCTGGGCGGAGATGATCTTGTTCTTCCGTCACATTTTTGTTTAGCACGAATTCGGAAAGGAGGGAACGATGGCGGACAAGATAGATCAAGCTTGGCAAACGATGATCCAAAATCTGGAAGAGAAGACCGGCAAATCGCTGGCTGAATGGGTCAAGATTGCGAAGGAGAGCAAACTGGCTAAACACGGCGAGTTGGTTAAATTCCTGAAGTTGGATCACGGGCTGACGCACGGCTACGCAAACCTGGTGGCGCAGCGGACATTGGCTGACAGTGATGAAGGCAAGGCCGCCACGGATGATCCTGTCGCAGCGCAGTATGCAGGTGAGAAAGCAGCGTTGCGCCCAGTGTACGATGCGATTGTGGTGGCGGTGGGCAAGTTTGGCGGTGATGTTGAGATTTCTCCGAAAAAGACCTGCGTCAGTTTGCGGCGAAGCAAGCAGTTCGCGCTGATTCAACCGACCACAAAGACGCGCGTGGATGTTGGAATCAATCTGAAAGGCGTTGTGCCAAAGAGTAGGCTGGAAGCGTCGGGCAGTTTTAATTCGATGGTTAGCCATCGCGTTCGCGTTGAAAACGCCAAAGAGGTGGACAAAGAGCTGATCGGCTGGCTGAAAGACGCTTACGATCAAGCGTGACAGGGCGGTTGGCTTGTCACTCGTTATTTGGGTAGATGGTTCAGGCAGTACGACTGCAGGCAGCAAAAGAATGCTCAGTCCGTGCCGACGATTTGGCTGCGGCGTTCCAGCAGCACAGTGTTGCGCCAATGGCCTTGCAGCTTCGCAATCCGCTGGCGCTTGCCGACTTCGCGGAATCCATATTTCAAATGCAATGCGACGCTCGCCTGATTTTCGGGAAAGATCGAAGATTGCAAAGTCCAGATGCCGTTTGCTTCAGACGCCGCGATCAATTCCGCTATCAACCGGTCGCCGAGGCCTTGCCCGCGCGCATCCGCCGCGACGTAGACGCTGACTTCGGCCACGCCCGCATAGACCTGGCGGCGCGAGACAGCGCTCAGTGCAGCCCATCCTAGGATCTTCTCTCTGTCACGCGCTACCCAACGGTAACCGGTCAAATGTCCGGCGTCCCACTGTTGCCACTCGGGCGCGGTGGTTTCAAATGTGGCGTGACCGGTGGCGATCCCTTCTTGATAAATTGCGCGCACCTGCGGCCAGTCTTCGGTCTGCATTGAATCAATAATGTAGTTCATTGGGAAAGGGTTTCGGTGATTGTTAACTGGTAACTGCCACAGTCGCGGCAGAGTTTAGCGCATTAGTTGGTAAGTTTCAGAACCGTTCGAAGGTCAAAATATCGGGTTGACAGCAGCGGGAGTCATCTAGACCATGCCAATCCAAAGACGAAGCGGCTGCGTATTCGATGAATTCAAAGCAAGCCGTAAAGTTTTCCGAAACAGGACTCAACTTTTAGGAGGGTAGATAACAATGATTAAACGCTTGCGAGGCTTTCTCTCGACTTCAGCAGTATTGTTCGCCTTGTTCTGCACCGTTGCTCCCGCATCTTTCGGCCAGACCACAAGTTTGATTTCGAATTCTCAATCGCCCGTGTTGCCGCCTGGCAATTACGCGATCATCCCACCGGGGAAATTCGAGAAGGCGGAGCCAAAAAAGAGTGATCCCACTAAACCCACTTCGGATTTGGATAGCACACCGGCTGACAACGCAGCCTCCGCACCGGCGGGGTCGCAAATATCAGGCCTGAATGACCGCGCGCAGTCGGAAGACCGTAACGCGCCGCGCCGTGAAAATGTGCAGGCTTTTAAAGTGGCTGGCAATTACGTCAAAGCGCTGATTGGTGGTTTTGATCAAGGTGCGGGCTTTGGCTTCGGCGTAGAACTGAGCACTGCCGAAACCATACCCGGCATTGAATTCCGCGCCAAGGCCTTTGGATCAACCCGGCTCTATCGCCGATTCGAAGTGGGCGCTTTTGTGAAGAAGCTGGGGGATGAAAAGACGCATCTCGATCTTTGGTTTAATTATCAAAAGCGGACGCAGGACAATTTTTATGGCTTGGGGCCGCGCACGTCTGATTTGCTTGAAACCAATTTCGCCAGCGATCAGCGCAGTTACAACGCTTCAATCTATCGCGATTTCACCAAGAAAATTCAAGTGGGCCTTTATGCTCAACTGGCCAACACGGACGCCTATCGCGGTGAAGATGATGCGGAGCCCGCGGTTGATGTGTTATTTTCTGGCAGGCCCGCCACGACGCCCATCACGCGCTATGTTCCGGGGTTGAACGTCAATGCGAAGATATTCTCTTACGGTGCGTTCGGCGAATTCAATGGGCGCGACAACAGTCGCGGCTTGCCGAAGGGCGCATACGGGTATGCCCGCATCGCCTCCTTTGAAGGGTTGAATAATGATTCCTTCTCGGATTTTGGCTGGAACGAAATCGAATTGGATGGCCGCGCCTATATTCCGCTGGGCAGCGATTTCACCTCGCTCGCTTTGCGCGCCTACACACAACTGCAAGCCCCCAAAAAAGGTAGCCAGATTCCATTTTATGGGCAATCTTTTCTTGGCGGACGCAATTACGTTCGCGGCTTCCAGAACTACCGGTTTCGCGGCAACAACGTCCTGGTTCTGACGGTTGAACCGCGTCAGACGGTTTGGAAACAATCAGAGAAGAAAGGCATAGACGTTTTTGCTTTCGGCGATGGCGGTCAGGTTTGGGGCGACAACCGTTCACAGACGAATGCTCTGATCCTGGCTAATGACAAATTTTCATCACAGAACTGGCGTTTCAGTATGGGTGGCGGCGTGCAGTATCGTCTAAATAGATCCACTGGGTTTCGTCTTGAAATTGGCCACTCCAATGAAGGCAACAAAATTTTCTTTTCGGTTGGACGCGGATTCTGATAAGCGGTAAGGAAATTGGCTGCATCAAAATAGACAGGATTCACGGAATTTCTCAGGATGAACAGGCCAACGCCAATCCTGAAGATTCCAGGACTCCTGTCTGCTTCATTTTGAAAGCATAAAAACACAATGGAAGATTTCGTTGTGGCATCTATTCTTTAACCTACGATTCTGGTCTGCCGAAAAGAAGACCGGCGATTTGCTAAAAGGCATGCTGGAAAAGCTTCGACCAAAGTTAAAGCCATAATGAAAAAGGCCGGCGGGCAATGATCCCCCGTCGGCCTTGTTTTGAAATGCGCGCAATCGTCAGGCTTTTTTGAGCACAGTCGCGATCACCAGAATAACGAATCCTACTGCCAACAACTCGAAGGCATATAAGGAAATAGGCTTAATAGGGGCGTAGTGGGAAAGGATTCCCAGCCCGCCGAGAATGACCGATATTAACCACAGTACTTGTGTTGGGGCGTTGAGTCTCATGGATGTTCTCCTTATGTTGGCTTCCCATTCGGGCAACAGCGGGGAAGCGGGTTAACGTTCGACAGTTGAAAGGGTGTGACGGAAATACTTCTGGAAAGCGGGCAAAGGCTAAGGTGTCCCGCCGGATGTGTCAATCACTGTGAAAGCCGAAGCTGAGATGAAGGACAACTCTCAACCATATCTGCTGGAAGTGATCGCCTGTTCCGTTGATGATGCTCTGGCAGCGGAGCGCGGCGGCGCTGACCGGCTGGAAATCATCAGCCGATATGATGTCGGCGGATTGACGCCGCCGGTCGAGTTGGTGGGAGAGATTGCGACGACGGTAAAAATTCCATTGCGGGTGATGCTGCGCGAGACTGAAGCTTTTGAGGTTCATGATGAAGATGAGAAGCAACAATTATGCGAATCGGCGCGCGAATTTGCCGGAATCGGCATTGACGGCCTTGTACTTGGCTTTTTGAAAGATGGGTGGTCGAACAAATCTATAGACCACGAATTAGTTGCTCGTGTGTTGGCATGCGCCCCGAACCTGAAAGCGACATTTCATCGCGCGGTTGAAGATTTAGACGAACCGTTGCGAGCGATTGCTGAACTGAAACGTCACTCGCAGATTGATCGAATTTTGACTAGCGGTGGCGGCGATGCCTGGCAAGACAAGGTCGAGCGCTTCACGGTGTGGCAGCAGGCAGCTCAATCGGAGATAGAAATTCTGGTCGGCGGCGGAACGGATGTTGTGGCCATAAAATTGCTGAAGTCTGCCACTGGCATTCGAGAATTTCACATCGGAAGAGCCGTTCGCGAAGGAAAAAGCATTGATGGAATGGTATTGGCCAAGCGAGTCAGGGAGCTGGCTGACCTTTTCGGTAAAAGTTTAGTTTGACTCTGGCGGGCTTCGCTCTAGAATGGGGGCGGCTTCTGCTCCCGAAGCCTTTACGCTACTAATATTGTTTAGATGAAAACAGAAGATTTCATTGCGCGCCACGCGAAGCCGATAGCGGCGCTCTACAAGAGCGTCCCGCAGCATTACTGCGTTACCGGACAGGAGTTCGCCGAACGGCTGGCCGGGATTGCCGTGCGTTCGGGCGAAGCTGATGGCAATGCCAAAACCTTTCTGGCGAGCGTTAAGGCGGAAGAATTATGCATGGCCTTGGCTTGCGAAAAAGGGGATAGCGCGGCATGGGAGAAGTTTGAAGGCGAGTACCGACATTCGATGCAGGCTGCCGCGCG